>CAZZVE010000088.1:0-19959 GCA_964657325.1 uncultured Ktedonobacterales bacterium | reverse complement strand
TAATAAGTTTCTAAACGCACTACATCAATATATTTATGAATAACACTCTTATACGCCTCAATTGGTTTCAGTGCGGAAAATCATGAAATCTCTTCTTATAAGTTGTTGAGTTTTACTTGTTTAGGGACTTTTTGTGACCTGACATCGGGGATACGATATCCTTGCTCTATAGCCAAAGTTTGCATACAATACACATGTTACATAATACTATTATGCTCTCACAAACACTTACAGAAGGATCATCCACCTCTATGCCATATGATAAAGAAGCACACCGTGAAAAGACGATGGTTGCACTTTCGTCGGTTGGAGCAGCCATAGGGCTTACGACTCTCAAGATTGTTGTTGCCTTGCTTACAGGAAGTCTAGGCATTCTCGCGGAGGCTGCACACTCCGGCCTGGACCTTGTAGCGGCTCTCATGACTTTTTTTGCGGTGCGCGTAGCGGACAAACCTGCTGATGCAACACATAATTATGGTCACTATAAAATTGAAAACCTTTCAGCTTTTTTTGAAGCTGTATTGCTCTTAATCACCGCAGTTTGGGTTATCTACGAGGCTGGACGCCGCTTACTGCTGCACGAGGGACAGGTCAATATTAGCATATGGGCATTTGTGGTCATGCTGATATCAATCGGCGTTGATGTGACCCGTTCGCGTGTCTTGTTACGTGTTGCTCGTAGATTGGGCAGTCAGGCATTAGAAGCTGATGCGCTGCATTTCAGTACAGACATTTGGAGTTCAGCCGTAGTTATTGCAGGTCTACTCGTTGTGTGGTTGACACATAATTTTTCACTGCCCACATGGTTATCACAAGCGGATGCAATCGCGGCACTTGGTGTTTCAGGCATCGTCATCTGGGTTGGTTTACGACTTGCAAAAGAGACAATTGACGCCCTCGTTGATCGCGCCCCAGATGAGCTTGCGCCACAAATACAAGGACAGATTGACCATGTGAAGGGTGTAACTGAGGTACGGCGCATTCGCCTACGGCGCGCGGGCAACAAACTTTTTACTGATGTTATTATCGCGGCACCACGTACATATACCTTTGAGCAAATACACGAACTCTCTGAAGATGTCGAGAAAGCGGCGCGAGATGGTATACATGCAATTTCGCCACAAGGCGAGGTCGATATCGTCGTACATGTCGAACCTACGGCATCACCACAAGAGACTGTTACCGACCAAATCCATTATCTTGCGGAATTACAAGGCGTCCATGCACACGATATTCATGTGCGTGATGTCAATGGACGCTTAGAGGCGGATTTTGATGTCGAAGTGCAATCTGACATGAACCTACAAGAAGCTCACGCTGTCGCTACACGTCTTGAGCAAGCAGTGCTAGATGGCAATGTGCGACTGAGACGTGTCACAACTCATCTTGAAGCCCCAAATGAGATCGTGGTACCACGTCAAGAAGTAACACAAAACTATAGCGCGATGAAAACCACAATTTGTAACATCGCTGATGATGTCGCTGGCCCAGGCAGTGCGCACGACGTTCATCTCTATCGCTCACAACCCAACCTTGTAGCAGCAAACGGGGTGAATGGGAATACGACTGAGCACATAGAAGACAAACTCGATCTCGTGCTTCACACAACCTTCGATGCCCAAGTACCACTTAGCCAAGCACATATCCAGGCAGAAGAAATCAAACGCAGGTTGCGCCATGAGTATCCCCACCTGGATTCTGTAGTTATCCATACAGAACCGCCCGAAGCGTAAAATAGTCTCTCCTTTATTATAATCTATGTTATTATAGTGCGTAGAGCTACTCACACTATTTGAAACTGATGGAGATATTACATGCCCACCTCTGCCAACCGCGTGTCAACCTTTGGCACCACCGTCTTTACCGAAATCAATATGCTTGCGCAACAGTATGGAGCACTCAATTTAGGACAGGGAAAACCCGATTTTGATACTCCGTCCGATATTGTGCAACACCTGACTCAAGCGGCGCAGTCGGGACAGTATAACCAATATGCTCCTGGTCCTGGTAGCTCTTCGTTGCGTCAAGCCGTTGCAAATCACGCTACACGTTTCTATAACATGGACATTCATCCAACCGATGGCGTTGTCATCACATCGGGCGCGACGGAGGGCATTCTCGCGGCCCTCATGGGACTTGTCGATCCAGGCGATGAAGTTATCGTGATTGAGCCATTTTACGACTCCTACGTACCGGGAATCATTATGGCAAATGCGGTTCCTGTCTATGTCCCCTTACATCCCCCAACATGGACGTTTGACGCTGACGAACTACGCGCCGCCTTCACGTCAAAGACACGTGCAATTATTCTGAATACTCCTCATAACCCCACGGGGCGCGTCTTTACTCGTCAAGAGTTAACCATGATTGCGGATTTATGCATCGAACACGATGTAACGGTGATTTCTGATGAGGTCTATGAACACCTACTCTTTGGGAGCGCGCAACATATTCCTATTGCCACATTGCCCGGAATGTTCGAGCGTACCGTAACAGTCAGTAGCGCGGGTAAGCTGTTTAGTGCGACTGGCTGGAAAATTGGCTGGGTGTATGGAACCCCTTCTCTGATTGAAGGGGTCATGCGTGCGCATCAGTTTGTAACCTTTTCGGTCCATTATCCGTCACAAGAGGCAATGGCATATGCACTCAACCTGCCATCAGCATACTACCAAGCATTTCAAGCCATGTATGAGAGCAAGCGTCAGCTCATACTTTCTGCTCTTACAAGCGGTGGACTATCATGCGTCGCGCCAGAAGGTACGTACTTCGTCATGGCAGACTTTTCAAATGTTTTTCACGGCACATCACTCGCATTTACACAGTACTTGATACAAGAAGTTGGCGTAGCTTGTATCCCACCTGACACATTTTATGGTCGGGAACATGCGCATGTTGGTAAGAATTATGTACGCTTCGCGTTTTGTAAGAGTGATACACTCTTGCAACAGGTCCATACACGACTAGCACAATTGCAGAAGAAATCAGCAACAACGTTATAAAAAACCGAGATGCGACGTTGTAATAGATAATATGAACTAGTAAGAGAAGAGGTAATCGGCAAAGCGATGGCTAGCAATAGAGGAGACCTTACAGGCAGAACACTCGGCACATGTGTCCTTGAAAATCTTGTTGGACAGGGTGGAATGGGGGCGGTGTATCTTGCGCGTCAAACTCGACCGGCACGTAGAGTTGCGGTAAAGGTGCTGCTACCAAACACCGCCATGAGTAGCGACGTATACCAGGCATTTCTTGCACGCTTCCGCCGTGAGGCAGATGTTGTAGCAAAACTCGAACACGTCAATATTATGCCGATTTATGAATACGGTGAGCAAGATAATTTAGCATATTTAGTCATGCCTTATCTTACAGGTGGTAGTTTACGTGACGTGTTGCAACGACAAGGCGCGCTCCCACTCGAACAGGCCGCAACATATTTAGAACAGGCGGCATCAGCACTTGACTACGCACATGGGCAAGGCGTTATCCACCGTGACTTGAAGCCCGCCAATTTTTTGTTAGCCTCGGATGGCAGACTTGTGCTCGCCGACTTTGGCATAGCCCGTATTATGGAAGATACCTCTAGCAACTCTGGATTAACCAGTACAGGCATGATTATTGGCACTCCCGAGTACATGGCACCAGAGATGGTCAACGGTGATCAGGTCGATTATCGTGCCGATATCTATGAACTTGGTGTTGTGCTCTTTCAAATGCTTAGTGGGCATGTACCGTTTAGAGGAACAACACCTATTGTCGTCATTACCAAACACATGCAGGAGGCATTACCTTCTCTAAATCAACTTAATCCAGCCATTCCCGCCCCTGTTGATGCCGTTATACAAAAGGCGACAGCGAAGAGGCGTGAAGATCGTTATCCATCAGTGAGCGCGTTCGCACGCGATTTCCGCAGAGCGATCAGCCAGGCACCTGCACCGTATGTTCCCTATGTCGTTGATATACAAAACAATCCTGCGTTTTCAGCAGAACCAACTGTTGCTCAGGCAACACAGAGACAATACAATACATCATCACCTCGACAGGAGCCACTGTATTATAATCAAGGAAGTCCAACTGGTCAGCAGATAAATCCCTATGGAAACTATCAACAACCTATTCCTCCTCCTGTATATAGCACACCTTCAGGAGTAACACCACCATATAAACCACCTACACAGAATAACGCTCGCCCTCTTCTTGTCATCCTGGGTGTTCTTGTTGCACTGATCCTCGTCATTGCCGGCATCTCCGCGGGTATTATCTTAAATAACAAAAATCAGCAGGGAAGCACGGCGATAACGCCAACTACAGGAATTCCTACACAGGGAACAGCCCAAGCAACGGCTACAAAGGCTCCAACTCCAACGCCTTCACCAACAAAACAGCCTACGGTAGCTCCAACTCCAACGCTAAAACCTACGACAGCTCCAACACAACCTGCCACAGTTCCCGTTGGCAATCAATTATATGCGGCTGCAAGCCCTGGTGCTGGTTGTGACTCAGGTAGCGGAAAATGGGATAATTCTAACGGCATACAAGTTTCTTGCCAAAATGGGAAAACTTCGCTTAACAATCCCACGCAATCACTTGGTGGCACATTCTTGACATCTATTCCAGGACAAACCTATCCTACTGATTATGTGGTACAAGTACAGCTACAACAAGACCCTGCATCCACGGCTGACTTTGGCGTCTACTTTCGTAACCAACCTGGAAATCAGCCTGGCACCTACGCATTTCTTATTCACCCCGACGGTACATGGGGTGCCTATGTTTACGATAACAACACGGGCAAGCCTACACGCTTCAAACGTGGCACGTTAGGAGTAGACAGCCATGCCGTTGTCACACTCGCTATTGTAGTCACTGGGAATGATTTTGCGTTCTATGCGAACGGCAATAAACTAGCGGGTGCTTTCAGCCAAAGATATTCGGCAGGAACTGCTGGCATTGCTTTAGACCAGGGGGCAACGGTCACAGCAAGCAATTTTGAACTCTATACACCCGCTTCTTAAACTACCCGAAGTTGGTTTATATACATGTATATGGGTAAAACTCTATCACGAGAATCTCACTTCTGATAGAATTTTACCCATATCTTGAGCTTACCTTAAAAAGACTTCTCTAGCGCGGAGCAGTCTTCTCGACATGGGATGTTCCCTCTTGCTTCCATACATGCTTGAGCAAAGTCCACGATGAGAAAGTTACTTCATCTGTCCTTAGGAATGATTGAAGTAGTGACCTTGTTCGATGTCCGCGATCAGTGTAGGACCTTGCGGCCGCCATCCCAGGAGTTCCTGCGTCTGCATGCTCGACGTTGGGTTGTCAGCCGACACGAAGGCGGAGAGGAAGCAGAAGTGGGCACCTGCGTCCTCTGAGGTGATGCTGACAACAGGCAGCTTCAACTGCCGACCGATAGCATCAGCGATTTCTCGGAACGGCACACCCTCCTCACCATTTCCATGCAACACTGATCCCGCGGGGGCCTTCTCCAATGCCAGACGGAATAGGCGTGCTGCATCGAGCAGATGCACAGCGGGCCAGCGGTTCGAGCCGTCGCCAACGTAGGCTGATACTCCCTTTTCGCGAGCGATGCCGATCAAGCTTGGAACGAAGCCGCGCTTGTCGGCATCGCTATGTACGGACGGTGCAAGTCGCACGATTGACGAGCGTACCTTACGTGCTGCCAGCGCAATCGCTGCATTCTCCGATACAATCCGAGGTGCAACCGACCCAGCGTCGGCTACGTCCTTCTCCGTACCAAAACGCCCCGGTGGGAGAAAGAAGGTGAGCATCAATGTTCCTGAGGTGATCACAAACGGATTGCCGGAACCTTGAAGTGCTGCTCCAATCGTCTCGACGGCACGTAGGTCCATTTGCGCGGCACCCTGGAAGTCCGAGTGGTCGCCGTAGTTAAACGCGAGGTGGATAACGCCATCTGCGGCGGCCGCTCCGCTGTGCAAGCTATTCAAATTATCGAGTGCACCACGATGCACCTCTGCACCGATGGCGGCAAGCGACGCAGCAGTTGTGTCTGAGCGGGCGAGGCCGACGACCTGATGCCCCGCCGCAAGTAGTTCGTGGACGATAGCAGAACCGATATATCCAGCCGCTCCGGTAACGAAAACTCTCATAGGAAATTCCTCCATTAGACTTAGGGTTGGGATGCTCCGTGATAGGTTCGTTCATCTCATCCCTTACTAGTGTATAATAAGGGATAGGTTTTAACGAGAGAAGAAGTTATCCTAGAACTAGCACTTCTCGTTTACGGTATCATTGAGCGGAGAATGTCACGTGCCTATGAATTCATTGGAGTTAGATCGTCACCACGAATTAGCAGAGTTCTTGCGGAACCGTCGCGCTCGCCTATCCCCGGAACAGGCTGGATTCCTTGGAGGAACGCGAAGGCGTACACCTGGATTACGGCGAGGAGAAGTGGCTCTGCTTGCCGGAGTTAGCCCTGAGTGGTATACGTGGCTTGAGCAGGGACGGGATATTCACGTCTCCGTACAAGTCTTGGAAAATCTGGCGAAAGTGCTGCAGTTGGACATGAACGAACGAGCACATTTATTTTTGCTCGCACTCAGACAGCCGCCACCAGTAGAGTCGTTTTCATCAACAGCGATCAGCCCTACTTTTCAACAGTTTCTCAATCAACTTGGGACAATTCCAGCGTGTGTCGTTGATGCTCGTTTGAATGTTGTGACGTGGAATGCAGTCTTTCGCGTCGTTTTTGGCGACTATGCCACGCTGCCTGAGCAAGAGCGAAACTTGATCTGGCGATTATTCACTCTCCCTTCGCGCCAAGGAAGCGAGGAGTGGGAGGAAATTGCACGAGTGTATGTGGCGCAATTTCGTGCTGGATATGGTCGTTTCATCAACGATCCCTGGTGGACCCAACAGATTGCTGAACTTTCCCGAATCAGTCCAGAGTTTCGGCAATTATGGGATCGTCACGATGTGCTGAACGTGTCGGAAGGGCAGAAAACGATGCATCATCCGCTCGTAGGAGAACTAGCCTTTGAGTTTCTCTTCTTCCAGACAGTCGATTCCTCTGATCTTCGTCTTCTCATTCACACGCCTCGCAACAACTCTGGAACCACTGAAAAAATAGAGCAGCTTCTAGCACTTGAGTAAGAACTATAATTTGACCCGTTCATACTCTATACCGCTACCATCATTCAAGATGAGGATGCCTGTGAAACTATATCTGATAGTTTCACAGGCATCCTCATCTTGAACCTAATACTACACTACACTTTTATTGCTGTACGCTTGTGTAACATCCTGTACAGGTCCTATGAGCTTTTGTGCCACAAGGAACTTCTCCATAGATGACCATGTAGCACTATCATTGTTGCCTAGCGGTCCATTGCCCTGCCATATAGGAATGGTTGCCTGTAAGACGTTAAGCGTTTGTGTAGTATCCGTTAGACCCGGAATGAATGGCTTACAAAGTGTTACCGCTCCTGATGGGTCCGCGATTACATCTTTGAGTCCCTTCAATGTTGCTTGTACGAAATCTCGCACCATCTGAGGCTGACTGGAATAGGTATCTTCTGTCGTAATAATGCCATTTGAGACAAGAGGCTGGTGATCTGAAACATCAAATGTACGAACATCAAAGCCCTTTTTCCGTAATTGAAGTGGCTCGTTGTTCGAGTAGCCCACCACAGCGTCTACCTTATGTCCTACCAGAGCCGCAACTTGCGTGAAACCAATTGATTGTACCTTCACATCAGCTAGCGAGAGCTTGGCACTATACAGCAAAGCTAATAAGCCTGTGTATGTCGAGCCATAGAGACCAGGAACACCAATGGTGTGTCCTTTAAGATCGGCTAATGTCTTGATAGAAGAACTAGCAGGCACGATCAAACTCACAGGATATTTCTGAAAAATGGTTGCGACATCAATAGCTTTGATGTGTTTGTCACGTGCCTGCAGAGTTTCATCTCCGCCTGCGAAGACAAAGTTGTTTTTACCTGCAACCATCGAACCAATCAAATCAGGCACAATACCTTGATTGAAGGTCACATTCAAACCTGCTGCTTTATAATAACCTTTGCTTTGAGCGACGTAAAATGGCGCAAATTGAATATCAGCGATATAGCCAAGCCCGATAGAGATACTTTTGGCTGCGGGCTGTGTTGTTGTACTCCCTCCGCCAGTTGTCGTACTACTACCACACGCACTTAGGAGGAGTGCGAACAACATGCTCACGGACAAAATTGGCAAAAGGGTAACTGGACGATGGCGAATAGGCATCGAGGTGTTTCTCCGTTTTCTCGTGACGTTTTCTTAATAAAGGATTTCAGCAAGTTTCACTAACAGCCAGGTCGCGCTATAGTACAATGCAGCCAGGATCGCTAGCACGATAACGGTTGCGAACATCAATGGTGTGTCGTACTGATGCTGGCCTTGCAGAACAAGAGAGCCAAGCCCTGCCGCACCACCACTGACAAACTCGCCCACTACCGCACCAGTAATCGACAGTGTTAAGCCTGTACGTACTGCCGCAAGTAACGAAGGCAAAGCTAGCGGAAACTCAATATAAGCGAGTAGTGACCAGCCAGAAGCTCCTTCAACACGTGCCGCATCCGTCAGGGCAGAGTCAATGGTCTGCACACCAAGGATAGTGTTTATCACCATTGGGAAGAGCACGACCAGCATGCAAATCACCATAATTGGCAACAACCCATACCCTAACCACAGGATCAAGAAAGGTGCCACTATGAGCGCGGGTATAGCCTGACCAGCTGATAAGTATGGCTGAAGCGTAGCTGCTAAGATGCGCGACTTCGCAATTCCATATCCTAGTGGCAACGCGACTGCAACCGCGAGTAAGAAACCAAAAAGGCTTTCTTGCAGTGTGACAACAAGCGCATCCCTAAGATACATTCCAGAACCTAGACCATCGGCCAAACGCGCAAAAACATCACCAGGAGCAGGTAAGAAGAGACTCGAAACGTGACCAGCAGTTGTACTCACATACCAACTTACTAAAATTAGGATAGCTAGCACTAGTGGTGGCAGGATTAAGCGTATCTGTCCTGTCGCGTTTCGCTGAGAAGAACGCACATTGTCTGTGCGTATTGGACGTTGCTGCAAGTCATCCTGTGCTTGCGCATACGTTGATCGCACCGTTGAGGGTGCATCGTTCGTCGTAGAGGTTGTAACACTCATTAGACTTCCCTTAGTCATAGCTATACTGACCGTTCATCCAAAACAAAGTAGGAAAAACCGTCAATTCAACTGACACTTGGGAGGCATGTAGGGAGGTACCGGAAAATCGTTAGTGACACAAGGTATGCACTAATAGACCTATTACGACAACGTAACAGGACACATCGATTCCCATTTAAACCTTCTCCCATCCAGACTATACTGTCGGCTTCGGAATCACACCGAATCCTGTCCACAACAACGTTTTACAACGATATGCAGACTCGCGGGCTTAGCACATGTACCGCGCACATATACTTCACCGCCGGTCGGGAATTGCACCCTGCCCCGAAGGTCTCTAGGGATAAGTATGCCACAAAATAACATGGAAACGCAAGAGGCGTTAAGCCATAGAAACATGGCAAGGGCAAGCCCTGTCACTACTCTACTGTCTGCCGCTTTGCGGCGCAGTCGCGTGTTCGCATAGAGTAGTGACAGGGCTTGCCCCTGCCATGAAAGATCGTCTCTACCTGTTTTTCGCAAGATGAAACTCTTCGGCGTACTCGTACTCGTACTTCTTGCCGATTTCCTTACCAAATTCGCGTATCATCTGCTCCACTTCTATCGTTCCGTTCTCGAACTGGCTTACGTGTGCACGCAATGCCTGCATCTTGATATCTAGCACAGGGGTGATGTCAACCGCGAAATTCTGTACGGGCGCAGCAGCGATATAGACCTCCGAAACTTTATGTGGTTTAAGACCTTCTTGCATCAGTTCTGGGAAATCCCAGGGGTTTTGTGATGCTGGATAGATTGCCTCTAGTGTCGCACGTCCAGCCGTAAGATGATCTCGATGATCTCTCTGCAGAATGTACTCTGGCATCCATGAGCGGTCTGGCGATTGACATATCACACGTGAAGGCTTGTGAGTGCGTAATAGACGCACGATGTCTCGCCGCATCTCTAACGACGGCTCCAGCTGTCCATCTGGATAGCCAAGAAAGTAGACATCCTTCAGTCCAAGTACCTTACCAGCATTCCTTTGCTCCTGCTTTCGCGTCTCGACAGTACGCTGACGTGCCTCAGGACTCACATCTGTGGCCTCATCAGAACCACCACTACCACCGTCGGCACAGATAACGTAGTAGGCATCCCAGCCATCACGCACCCACGTCGCAATCGTACCTGCACACGCAAACTCGGCATCATCCTCATGTGCGACAACGACCATTACAACTTTGTTTTGCTCAGACTCGCTCATATATTCCAGTCCTTAATCTTTTTCAAACAAGACAGCCACCAAACCACCAATCATCGCGAGATTTTTGTTAAAATGAATTTGGTTACTCCTACGTGACTGTGGATCCTCCTCCTGCCAGTAAGAATGTCCTACGAGTGTTGTAGGAATAAGCGTACCAATTAAGATGAGAGCTGCAAGCTTAGGTAGGAAACCAACTGCTAGTGCTGTACCCGCGACAACCATCGTTCCACCGTTGAGAATAACAGCCTGTTTTGGCGCTGGAATTCCTGCTTGTCCTACCTTTCCAACTCGATAACCTGGTTCTGCAAATGCACCATAGCCGCCAGTGATAAACATATACCCTAACAATACGTGACCAATTGTTTTAAGAAGCGACATAGCGTTCTTTCTCCTTACTGTCATAGAATAAAAAAGCAACAATTTTTGTTTTCCACTTTATACGTGTCTGTGTATTCTTATAACGCACTCAAAAGTGCGTTCAAGTTTCACTAGGTGACACGCTACTATAAAGTACTACCAATCCTGAACCAAGCTAACACTTTATTTTGTGTAGTATTATCTCTTTGAGGATAATCATACACGACGAGGAGCTACATGGCAACTGAACTACGCATACTACCTGTTACAGGTATCGGCGAAATTCCGTCTGGTACGGATCTAGGTAAACTCATACATGATGCATTACAAACACAACAGATTCAGATTGAACAGGGGGATGTGCTAGTAATAACGCAAAAAATTGTCTCGAAAGCCGAAGGTCAATTGGTAAACCTTGATGAAGTTGAGCCATCGGAGTTCGCGCGTATCGCGGCTCAGCAGGGCAAAAAAGACGCGCAACATGTCGAAGTGGTTTTGCGTGAGAGCAAGCGCATTGTACGTATGGATCATGGCGTATTGATTAGCGAGACTCATCATGGGTTTATCTGTGCCAACGCAGGTGTAGACGAGTCAAATATTGGTGGTAAACGTCAATTAGCCTTACTACCCGTTGACTCAAATCGTTCCGCACGCGAGATTCGGACGCGACTACAACAGCTATCGGAAAAACAACCAGAGCCTGACATTGCGGTTATTATTTCCGATACATGGGGCCGTCCGTGGCGTTCTGGTCAGGTCAATAATGCAATTGGTGTTGCAGGCATGGAATCAGTGGTTGACTATCGGGGTCAAATCGACCCTTACGGCTACGAATTACAAGCAAGTGCCATTGCGGTAGCCGATGAGCTAGCCTCAGCAGCTGAACTCGTCATGGGCAAGATTGATCGTATTCCGGTAGCACTCATACGTGGCTATGCATACATTTCATCAGAGAGCGACGCGAGCACCTTGATACGTGATAGCGCGTCAGATATGTTTCGCTAACTAGTCTTATCAGAAAGCAACATTGTGTGACAATACATTCTGAAACACGCCAGGAAACACAGCCGAGTCGGTCGTCTGACCTCGCCACACTCTTACGCAATCGGCGCAGTGTGCGTAGTTACCAACAACGTCCTGTGGAGCGTGAACAGCTAGAGCAGATATTAGAAGCGGCGCGCTGGGCACCTTCGCCTCATGGCAGACAGCCCTGGCGTTTTGTCGTCCTAACACGACAAGAGCCAAAACAGGTGCTTGCTGATAGCATGGGTCAAACGTGGCAACGCAATCTTGAGATGGATGGACAGGATGAAGCGATTGTCAACATTCGCCGCGAAAAATCGCGGCAGCGCATTCTAAATGCCCCTGCGATCATCATTCCTTGTCTCTACCTGGAAGACCTCGATACCTATCCTGACGAACAGAGGCAAGAAGACGAAAAGACGATGGCAATACAGAGCATAGGTGCAGCAATACAAAACATGTTGCTCATGACCTATGACCTCCGCCTTGATGCTGGTTGGATGTGTGCTCCACTGTTCTGTCCAGAAGTTGTGTGTGCTGCCTTGGGACTAGACACTCGACTGATTCCACAAGCACTTATAACCGTAGGATATGCCGCCGCCGATCCAAAACGACGCGAGCGGCTTCCGTTGAGTAGTTTGATTGTACGTTTTGATTGAGGAAAAGCTATGATTGTTGTTCTTGCAGGTGGTGTTGGCGCGGCGCGCTTTTTACAAGGTGTGGTACAGGTTGTGCCACAGGAACAGATAACGGTGATAGTCAATACAGGTGATGACCGTAATTTCTACGGCCTGCACGTCTCGCCCGATAGCGATATTGTGATGTATACGCTCGCGGGTATGGTCGATGAAGCGCATGGTTGGGGCGTACGTGGCGATACCTACAACACTATGCAGCAATTGACGCAGTATGGTGAAGACGATTGGTTCATGCTCGGAGATCGTGATCTCGCAACACACATTCACCGTACTCATCTGTTACGTGAAGGCAAAACACTGAGCGAAGTTGCTGACAATATCCGTACACAGCTTGGTCTAGGTGTGCGCGTCTTACCGATGAGCAATCAACCTATCGCAACACACATTCAAACACCTGTAGGACTACTTCACTTTCAGGAATACATGGTCAAACGTCGCACACTTGACGAAGTGCAGGATGTTGTCTTTGTGGGCGCACAAGAGGCGAAGCCCGCCCCTGGTGTACTCGACGCCCTAAGAGAAGCCGACGCCATTGTACTTGCACCCAGCAACCCTATTGTCAGTATCGGCAGTATATTGTCCGTCCCAGGGATACATGATGTCTTACACGAGGCAAAAGGAATGGTTGTAGCGGTCAGCCCTATTATTGGCGGTGCCCCAATCAAAGGACCAGCCGACAAGCTGATGAGTGGGCTAGGACTTGATGTGTCTGCCATAGGTGTGGCGCGCCGCTACCGTGATTTTCTGGACGTGATGGTCATCGACGAACAAGACAAGAGCCTTGTTACCGCGATTGAAGACCTGGGAATCCCCACTGTCGTCACAGATACAATTATGCGCGATAGCGCAACAAAAAAAGCTCTTGCTCAGACTGTTTTACAGGCTGCTGGTCTATCGTTTTAAATCATGCTTCTTAATGAAAACGTAATACACATGTATCATGCACTTATTCCAGTCAAAGCACTGAGCGAAGTAAAAAGCCGTCTCGCACCACATCTTACTCTCTATCAACGTGAAGAGTTGGTCCTGACGATGCTGAACCATGTTATCCAAACACTTTTGGATTGTCATGCGTTAGAACGTGTTTCAGTTGTGAGTCCAGATCAACGCGTTTTAGACTACGCACACATGTGGGGTGCTCATACTCTGCTAGAGGAAAAACAAGGCCATAATCCCGCCTTGTTAGCCGCCGCGAAGCGAGAGATCGCGCAAGGAACGACAGCATTGCTCACCATCTCCGCCGATCTTCCCCTCCTGCAACGAAATGATATCGAGCGTATGCTGCTGGCATCTCAGCACTATGAGATTGTACTTGCACCCTCACAAGAGGGAACGGGCACAAATGCTGTCTTGATGCGTCCACCATTGGCACTCCCATATGTGTTTGGGCCTGACAGCTTGCAACACTATCAGGAAGAGGCCGAGCGACGAGAGCTGCTGACAACACAGGTGAAACGCCCAGGGCTTTCACTCGATGTCGATACCTTCAAAGACCTTGAACTTTTCCGACGCTATGAGGAGGAGGAGTTGACGGCAGCCCATATCGTCGATGCTGCTTACCTTCTCTAAAAGAAAACTTTTTGCTGTACATGACCGTATCTCTGATGAGCAACATATTTTTTATGTAATAAGAGGATAGAATGGTCATCACAAAAGCAGAGCGAGTTGCTGCGCTAGAGCGACAAATGGAGCGTATCACGCGCCGACTGGATGCATTAAATATTCTAAGTAGTAGTTTCTGGCCCATGAAACTAGGAATTATCTTGAGTGGAACTGTCGTCACAATTGCTATATTTAGTTTTCTGCATTGGCTAGGTCTCCTGTGCATTCCACTCACTATCGCGCTCTTTTTTGTTGTTCATCGTCGCCATAGCAGAGTAGACAAAAGCCTCGTGAGGCATCGCGTATGGCTACAGATGAAACAGACGCAACTTGCACGCATCCACCTGGATTGGGAAAACATACCAGCAACCTCACTCCGCGACGAACACGTGGACCATCCCTTTGACACCGACCTCGACATTACAGGTACGCGTTCGCTGCATCAGCTTCTCAATACGTGTGTTTCTTTTGAAGGCTCTGAGCGACTACGTAGTTGGCTCCTTAGCACAACACCAGACAAAGATGCCATACGCTTTCGTCAGGCGATTATGCGCGAATTGACTTCGCTCTCTGGTTTTCGCGGTAAGCTCACACTTCACGCGCTCTATGTGACGCGCTATACTGCTGAGCCGTGGAATGGTGAAAGACTGCTTCTCTGGCTACAAGAACAGCAAGAGACAGCGACGACAGGCACAACTCTGCTTGTTCATAGCATCCTTTGCGCGCTCACACTCGTACTTATTGCCTGCTATGTTATTCTGCACATCTCGCCATTTTTCTGTATTGTCTCATTGCTTGCCTCTCTTGTCTGGTTTATGAGCAGACGAGGCGAGCAAAAGAACATTTTCCGAGATGCGTCATATATGCATCAAGCTTTCGGACAATTGCGTGTTGTCTTCGAGTATCTTGAAAAATATCCCTATGGGCAACATCAGCACCTTCGAGCGTTATGTGAGCCATTTCAAGATGCGGAGATACGTCCATCATTCTTACTCAATCAACTTACAACGCTCGCAACTATGGCTTCAGCATCAAGTAGCGGTGAAGGATCACTTTTCCTCAACGCACTTCTGCCCTGGAATGCCTATATTAGCTATCGGTTAAACAAGTATAAGCTGCAAGCAGCAGAGAACGTACCAATATGGCTCGACACGTGGTTTGAACTTGAAGCACTCTGCTCTTTAGCGAACTTCGCCTATCTCAATCCAGATTACGTGCTGCCTGAGGTTTCTTTCGATGACTTCCGTTCAGTCCATTTTCGCGCAAAAGGCTTGAATCATCCTCTCCTCAAAGAGGAGATAAAAGTATCAAACGATATTGCCTTTGAGAAAACGGGCGAGATATTGCTCATTACTGGCTCAAATATGGCTGGTAAAAGTACGTTCTTACGCACGATGGGTATCAATCTCTGCCTCGCGTATGCTGGAACAGTGGTAAATGCCACAAGTTTGCAAACCACGCTCTTTGAAGTCTATGCGGCTATCAAAGTGAGCGATTCTGTTACTGACGGTTATTCATACTTTTATGCCGAGGTGAGACGCTTAAAAGCACTCCTGACGCGCATAGAGCAACAGCCAGAACACCCACTCTTTTTCCTCATCGACGAAATCTTCAAAGGGACAAATAATCGCGAACGCCTCATCGGTAGTGAAGCCTACATTCATGCTCTTGCTGACAAAAACTGTATTGGAGCTGTCTCAACGCACGACCTCGAACTCGTCAGACTTTCGGAAGAACTACCTCTCATGAGAAATTACCATTTTCGGGAGGAGGTCATCAATGGGCGTATGGTCTTTGACTACAAACTGCGTAAAGGTCCGTCACCTACGACAAATGCATTGAAAATTATGCAATTAGAGGGTTTGCCCATCAACTATAAGAAAGTCACAACTTAACTCTTTTACTTTTGCTATACATACATCCACCTATGAAGGCGTTGCAGAGTACATTATGCTCAACGCATTTGCCTGTGTATGCGTACTCGTAGCGCAATATGTAAATCCAGGTGGTAGAGCCGATGACTGAACTTGTATATCCTGGTTGATTTGATTCTCGTAGTTCTGCGCAAAGTCTGTCACAGGAATATCTCCGAAGTCAGCGTGAATGAGTCGTACTTTGGGTTGACACGATTGTGTATAAGGTTGCAATGTAAGTGTAAAAGGTTTTGTAATTCCAACAACAACCAAATTTAAACGATCTTCACCGCGTACCTGTATCTGATTATCATTTGTCAATGTCACTTGCACATTACTGATATCACCGCCTATACCAGACGTTTTTAGCTTCTGTGATACTAATTGCGTTAGATATCCACTACTGATTTGTACAGCTACAGAAGACGATTGCGTGGAGGATGTCGTTTGAATCGGTGTTCTATCGTGAGCAACAAAGAGTATAAAAAACAATGTTGCCAGAACTCCCAGCATAATTCCTAACAGGAAAAGAAGAAATGAGAGTAAGGGATTACCTCCACGAGTCCTGACGGGTTTTGGTTCCACAGGAGCGTAGTTGTTTCCAATAGGAGAACGAGACCCTCTCGTTATTGGTTCAGTTGGTGTCTCATTGTGTGAGTCCATATGTTATTCTCCCTGTATTATATTGTTTAGCTTATAGTACTCCACTACTATATACATGCGCAAGCACATAAAAGTACCTACGTTGTCTTTCACACTATAGGTTGCTTGTATAGGGTACGTTTTTTGTGCAATATATACAAGAAGAGATAGACTACTTTCTCATAAAATACCCATAGCATCCCAGCTATTTTGCGTCATATGATACATAAAAGTAAAACACCTTACAGATAGTTGGTTTTACATGCCTTTATTTATGCATACTCGCCAAAAATCAGTACGTGCAACGCGTGCCCACATATCTAGCAATGACGCTGGAAGTAGTGAAACAGGAGAATAGAATACATGACACCTGAAGAAGTCCTCCAATTTGCCAAAGAGAATGGCGCAAAAATGGTTGACCTCAAGTTTACGGACCTGCCGGGGTCCTGGCAGCACTTTAGCGTTCCAGCGCACGAATTGAAAGCATCAACCTTTGTCGAAGGAGTGGCCTTCGATGGCTCCAGCATTCGCGGTTTCCAGAGCATCAACGAAAGCGATATGCTTGTTATTCCTGATGCCGAAACCGCTATCATGGACCCTTTCACCACCATTCCTACATTGAGTCTGGTCTGCGATATCGCTCATCCAGGACCAAGTGGAGCCAAAAAGCCATACACGCGCGATCCGCGTTACATCGCAAAGAAAGCGGTTGAGTATCTGCGCTCGACAGGCATTGCAGACACCAGCTATATGGGTCCTGAAGCTGAATTCTTTGTCTTTGACAGTGTGCGCTACAGTTCCACAATGAACACACAATATGTCGAAGTAAACTCTGATGAAGCCCACTGGAATAGCTCACGTGATGGTGTGCAAAACCTTGGACACTTGATGCGTGTCAAAGAAGGCTACTTCCCTGTCGCACCAAGCGACACCATGCAAGACCTACGCAGTGAAATGGCTCTCTTGCTCGAAACACTCGGTATTCCTATCGAGGCACAACATCACGAGGTGGGTGCACCCGGACAAGGTGAGATTGACATGCGCTTTGACACTTTACTCAAGAGCGCAGACAATATCATGCTGTACAAGTATGTCGTCAAGAACACCGCTCGTAAGTACGGTAAGACTGCAACGTTTATGCCCAAGCCTGTCTTCGGTGACAATGGTTCAGGTATGCACGTTCACCAGAGTTTATGGAAAGACGAAAAGCCTCTCTTCTTCGCAGAAGACGGCTATGCCTATCTTTCACAAATGGCACGTTACTATGTAGGTGGTATTCTTACTCACGCCCCCGCATTACTTGCCATTGCAGCACCAACAACGAACAGCTACAAACGCCTGGTCCCTGGTTATGAGGCTCCTGTCAATCTCGTCTTCTCGTCGGGCAACCGTAGCGCGGCAGTGCGTGTACCAAAGACGTTTACGGCCCCAGCCAAGCGCATTGAGTTCCGTTCACCAGACCCAAGTGCGAACCCGTACTTGCTCTTCGCTGCACTACTCATGGCAGGACTCGACGGCATCAAAAATCAGATTGACCCAAGCGACCACGGCTTTGGACCTGTGGATCAGAACCTTTACGAAATGTCACCAGAAGAACTCCGCGAAATTCGCTCAGTTCCTGGCTCACTCGAAGAATCACTGGCTGCACTCGAAGCGGATCACGCTTTCCTTCTTGAAGGTAGCGTCTTTACAGACGATCTGCTCAAGAATTACATCGATTTGAAGCGTAGTCAATCAGATGAAGTTCGTCTACGTCCCGCGCCAATCGAGTTTGGTATGTACTACGACGTGTAAGCGTCGTATATCTAACTCTTAAGCATAAAAAGCGACATGACAGGGACAAGCCCTGTCACTACTGTACATTCCGCCACGACGTGGCAAGCCACGCGGTACGTATATAGTAGTGACAGGGCTTGTCCCTGTCATGCTCCCGACCTGTATAGTAGGCTCTTGTATGAGTTAGTTGATAAATACCTTGAAGAGGAGTTCTGCCTCACTTTTCAGAGCATTTACCATTAGTTGGACTCAACAAGCTTGCCCCCTGTCATGATCGCCTCTCTCCTTTCAGACTTGTTTACCTGTAAAGATACAATGTTTAACATACGTCTTGGGACCAGCTAAGACAAGAAATGTGTTATATTTATGTAAACACCCACAATCTTGTTGTGTTTGTTACATGCTGCACAAGAGAGACGAAATCATGCAATTACTTACTGATAGTTACGGACGACGCATCAAAAGTATGCGTATCTCAGTTACCGACAAATGCAATTTTCGCTGCACCTACTGCATGCCAGCAGAAGGCTTGCCCTGGCTCAAAAAGGCCGATATCCTTTCCTATGAAGAAATTGTACGCGTTACTCGCGTCGCGGTTGACCTTGGTATTGAGCAAATTCGGCTAACAGGTGGCGAACCTCTTGTTCGACGCGATCTGCCGGAACTTGTTCGACAACTCCGTGCTATCGACGGCCTACATAGCCTGAGCGTAACCACAAACGGTATTCTCCTCAAACAACAATCCAAAGCACTTGCAGAAGCTGGACTTACCCGCATCAACGTCAGTATGGATTCGCTTATGCGCGAAAAATTTGCCCAACTTACTCGACGTGACCAACTTGACCGCGTATTAGAAGGTTTGGAAGAGGTAGAGAAATATCCCTCAATTACTCCAATCAAGATAAACGCCGTGGCTATTCGTGGCTACAGTGAAGCAGAAGTACTCGATTTTGTCCGTTTCGCGCGTAACAAAGCCTATGTCATGCGTTGGATCGAGTTTATGCCACTCGACGCAGATCAGGCATGGCGCAAAGAGGACATTCTAACAGGTGCCGAGATGAAGGCGATTATTGAAGCAGAATATGGACCACTCGTACAGATCACTTCGGGCGATCCATCAGAAACCGCTCGTCGCTATACATTTAGCGATGGTATTGGTGAGGTTGGCTTTATTAACCCGGTAAGCGAACCGTTTTGCTCCACCTGTGATCGTATTCGCATAACAGCGGACGGGCAGCTTCGTACCTGTCTTTTCGCAACCGAGGAAACCGATATACGCGCCGTTCTACGTTCTGGTGCTGACGACGAGGCACTGGCAACTACTCTTCGTCAAGCAGTCTGGAAGAAAGAGCTAAAGCATTATATCGGCGACAAACGCTTCAAACATGCCAGCCGTAGCATGTCTATGATCGGTGGCTAGGTAGAAACAAACATCAAATATCTATTTGACAATACGCATCAAGTCTAACCTGTAATTGCTGCAATGTCACTATAAAAGGCATAGTTACAAAAAAACGGGACACTCGTT
>CAZZVE010000087.1:2998-19969 GCA_964657325.1 uncultured Ktedonobacterales bacterium | reverse complement strand
GAGGCATGCCTCATGCACCCATTCCATCAGCATCTTCTTTATCTCGCAATAGTTTGTGTTTCTATGGCACCTCGCCCCAATAAACCTTCTAGCTTCGCGTGAAGTTCGGGCGTATAGTGTATAGTATTGTTTTCAGGTACAAGGCGTGTCTTCCACTCACCGTTCACAACGAATACATCATAGTGGTCACGTCCGGGACGCTCCGAGATGTAGCGGTACAGGTCCTGCACCTTAATTTTGTCATCGGAAACTGACCGTTCATCGCTCCCGCTTAGCTGTATTGTCAGCCACACATGGTATTCCTTACGGTCCATCTCTTCCTCTACGGCTTTGAGGCGTTCGGCCCGGTTACATAGTATATTCGGTTCATCACGCCGAATCTGTACATCACCGTAGACGATCACAACCGAGTCTTCAGCCCACAATTCTGGATTTTGCTCGTACACCTTGGGAAAGACGGTTACGTCGATGGAGCCAAACATATCCTCCAATTTGACTACGCACATCGTATCCCCCTTCTTTGTGGTAATACGTCGCGCCTCAGTTATCATGCCACCCAGCACAACCTTTTGTTTATCGTGCTCCTCGGTAATCATACCTGTATTATGCTTCACCGTGTCTTTCATCACCTCAGTCAGATATGACAACGGGTGCTTCGAGACGTAAACGCCAATCAGTTCTTTCTCCCAGTTCAGCAACTGCTTGCGTGGAATTTCTTTTGCCTTTGTATTCAGCGTGAACTCGATGCTATTATTGACCTCTTCCATATCACCAAACAGGCTTACCATGCCACGTTCTTTCGCCATGCGTTCCGATTTGCCAAAACTCATCGCACGCTCAACCGCATCGAGGAGCATATGCCGTACACCCTCGCCATCCTCAAGAGAGTCGAACGCTCCTGCCTTGATGAGGGTCTCAATCGCGCCCTTACCAACAAATTTAGGATCAACGCGTGTGCAGAAATCCGCGAGTGTGCGGAATGGCCCACTCTCCTCACGCACTCGGCAGATTTCTTCAATCGGCCCCTCACCGATACCCTTGATTGCGAGCAGACCAAACCTCACTCCACCATACTGAACCGTGAAGCCGCGATCACTCATGTTCACATCAGGTCCAAGCACCTCGACCCCCATACGCTTACACTCGGCAATAGCGTTGGAAATTTTCTTCGCGTCCGACGCTTCCGTCGTCATCGTTGCCGCCATAAACTCTGCTGTATAATTGGCTTTGAGATAGGCCGTGTAGAACGCGACAACTGCGTAACTGGCGGCATGCGCCTTGTTGAAACCATAGCCACCAAAGGGTAAGACCAACGTGAAGAGTTCTTCCGCGTCCTTCTGCTTCATCCCACTAGCAACACAGCCCTTGACGAAATCGACCTTGTAGCCCTCAACCTCGTCCATCTTCTTTTTACTGAGTGCTTTACGGAACTTGTTGACCTTGCCCCAGGAGAAACCCGCCATGTTGACCGCGATAAACAGCACCTGATCTTGATACACGATGATGCCGTATGACTCTTCTAGCCACTCAGCGAGTCGTGGGTCAAGATAAGTAATCTTCTTACGTCCATGTTTTGCCGCGATAAAGTCAGGAATACTATCCATCGGTCCGGGACGATACAGCGCAATCATTGCCATCACATCTTCAACGCGGGTCGGTTTGAGTTGCTTGATATACTCACGCATTTTCGGACCTTCCAACTGGAAGACGCCCGTTGTCTCACCACTTGCAAGCAATTCAAAGGATTTTTCACGCTTCCGATCCTGTACCGGGTCCCCTATCGGATCGAGCGGTATCTTCTCAAGATTGATATCCTCATCTTGTGATGCTTTGATAAATTTGACTGCGTTATCCAAAATGGTGAGGTTGGAGAGGCCGAGGAAATCGAACTTGATCAGTCCCAGTTCTTCAAGATGCGACTGCTCATATTGTGTGATGCGTCCCTTGCCTGGGTCTTTCGGGTCGCGCAATTGCAGCGGCACAAAGTTTTCTAGCGACTCATTCGCCACGATGACGCCCGCCGCATGCACACCCGTCGTACGTACCGATCCCTCTAGCTTTAACGCTTGGTCGATAATTTCTTTAGCAGGGGTACTTTCGTTATAGAGCGCATTGAGTTCTCGTACACCGTCTAGTGAGCCTTGCAGTGTGACCTTTGGACCCGTCGGAATGAGGCGCGTGATGCGATCACCGATGTCCTGTTGACCCATGACGCGTGCCACGTCTTTGACCGCCGCCTTTGCCGCCATTGTGTTGAATGTGACCATTTGCGCGACACAATCATTGCCATACTTATTTGTGACATATTCAATCACATCTTCACGACGGTCATCGGGGAAGTCCATGTCGATATCAGGCATGTCGGCACGTTCAGTATTGAAGAACCTCTCGAATGGCAACTGGTAGCGCAGTGGGTCAACATTGGTGATGCCTAGTGTATACGCCAGCACGCTACCAGCCGCCGAACCTCTCGCGGAACACCGAATGCCGTTGGAACGGGCATAATTCACAAAGTCCCATTCAATCAGGAAGTATGGCACGAACCCTTTTTGCGCGATCATGTTAAATTCGTAGTCAAGTTGGTGCTGAATCGTCTCGTTCATACCACCAAACCGCTCATTGACACCCTCCAAGCACAATGCATACAGGTAGTCGTCCTGCGTATTATAGCCTGCTGGAATGGTGTAGTTTGGCAATTTCGCCTTGTACGCGAGCGGGTCAACACTGCATTGCTCCGCGATACGCACGCTGTTTGTCAGCACATCGGGGGGAAGATCAGCGAAAAGTTGCCCCATTTCGGCTGGACTCTTGAGAAAATATTCGTTGCTATCGAAGCGCATACGTTTGGGCGAGTCCAGTTGCTTACCCGTTTGCACACACAATAAGACATCGTGCGAGGCATGATCGTGTGGCTCGACATAGTGCAGGTCGTTCGTCGCAACCATTGGAATATCCAGGTCTTTATGCATCTGGTATAGCATCTGATTCAGCCTTGCCTGTGGTGAAGGCTGTCCATCGTCGAAGATGCCGTGATGCTCCTGAATCTCAATATAAAAGTTCTCACGACCAAAGACATCCATATACCATTTCGCGGTCGAATATGCCTTCTCTTTCTCCTCTTTAAGCAGCATCTTGGGAATTTCACCGGAGAGACAGGAGGTTGTGACAATAATGCCCTCGGCATACTGTTCCAGCACTTTTTTGTCCATACGTGGTCGCAGGTGCCAGCCCTCGGTATGAGCAATCGTCGTCAAGCGCATCAGGTTGTTATAACCCTTGTTGTTTTTCGCAACCATCAGCAGATGATGGTAATCATCACTGAAGCGCTTGGAGTGGTCCTTCATATCCTCAGTCAGATATGCCTCGATACCAATCACCGGGTTGATGCCACCTGCCTTACATGCCTTATAAAACTCAATAGCTCCATACATCGCTCCATGATCGGTAATCGCCAGGTGGTTCATACCCTGTGCCTTTGTCTGTTGCACTAGCTTCTTGATACGACTAAAGCCATCCAGTAAAGAATACTCGCTATGGACATGTAAATGTGCAAAGTCGGTTGCCATAATGCTTTGGTTCCCTTCTGCCGTCAAAAATAAGTCGGTTATATAAATAATAAGAATATATGTTCTATCTGTCAATGTAGGGACCAGATTTATCGCGTCCTCGCTCAATTAATTGAGCGAGGACGCGATAAATCTGGTCCCTACAAAAAATATTGATTTCCGTTTCTATAGGGTATGTTCGGAATAGTACACCAACAGCTATTAACAGTCAACGCTTGAGGGAAGGAAATTATGAGCATCGACGAACAATTTGAACACTTGTTGGCAGATTTAGGAGTAGAGATGGAACGCCCAAATGAGCGCGATGATCGAGAACAATATAATGTCAATTCAGTACCGGAGGTCTCCATCTTTCAAGCGTCACGCGATCACTACGGAGTCTTCTACCGTTTGGATATGATTGACCATACGCCGGAACTTCGTATTATGGTGCCCGCCGAACACGGTCATACCAAGATGGATATCTATTTAGTGCGCTTAAGCGAACGTATGCCGCTTACGGTTAGTTTCGCCGAATTGTCGGCTTATGAGGGTAGCGCAGCCTATGAACAAGGACGCGACGCCGCTCTACAACATATGCTTTACGCAGTCGCTGAAATGATGAAGCAGCTCTTCTGGTCCGGCGACACTCAACGTCTCAGTTTCCCACCGGAAATAGAGGTCTTCCCTTTACTCTTGAGCGATGATAGACGTATGCGCAGAATTCGATGAGATGTAACATCAGATAGAGCAGAGGCAAGGGCACCCGCAAGGGGATGCCCCTCCCATACGCGAACGCATGGGGGAAGCATTATCATATGGGAGGGGCATCCCCTTGCGGGTGCCCTGGTTCAGTGACAAATGCGCTTTGACAGACTACTACTATTGGCTGACAGTTGCATCTCGCGATGAGCAGAAAACAAGCTTAGCGATGGGATGCACAGTCATATAACTGTGCTCCCGTGCTTTCTGGATTCGATTGAACATTGGTAGAAGGTGACTGCCAGGCCGACGTTGGTACTTTGTTGCACTTCGTGGTAATCCATGTTGTAATTGCACTATTCGCATTGGAGCCACCAAAGCCACTTAATTCGAGATCTCCCTCTTCCAACTGCCACAGAATTTGTGGCGGAATCTCTTTACGGATTTGTGGCGGAATCTCGTCTATGTTGAAATCCGTTGGAGTTATATTCATGGTCAGGAAAAAGCGTATGTCCCCACTATGTACCATCGCGGCGAGCTTCTGAGTAGTCAGAACAGGGTCAGTTCCTAAGAAGCCACCCCATGCTATCACTGTTTTGCCAGTATCCAAGGCGATAGGAGCAGCTAGAGTTGCGCTCTGTGTTGCGACAAGAATACGTGCCTGCCCCTGATTAGCTAATAGGTACTTCTCAAGCATTGGATCTCCTTGAGAGAAACTACTACCCATCGCTCCTATTCCTCCAAAACTCATTGTCGAGGCCGGTCCCGCTGTCGGAATGAGACCTCCCGGTTGCTGAGTAGTAACTGCGGCCCAAGTCGTGGGTGCAATGAGTAACGTCAGTACGCCACCAATAAGAGCCGGATATGCAATGCGGCGTATATTCCATTTTGGAAGTACATGTGCTATCGCTAAGGCAACGGTTGCTACGATGCTCAAGCTCAAGAGGAGAGGTGTCATCCAGGAACTCCAACTCGGATATGTAGATAGGATGTAGACCTGCACGAGTGCGGTTATCAAGAAGGTGAATGGAAGTAACCAGCCCGACCACCCCGAACGTTGATACACACGCCAGAGTGCCACAACCCCGATAGCGGCTGTCGCAGCGATACCCGGTCCCAGCATTGTCAGATAGTAGGAATGTTCAGCACCAGCAATACTGAAGTAGAGAATCATCGTCAGAAGCCAGACACCCCATAAGAGTATCGCATGTTGCTGTTGCGTCCTCGGCAAGCGAGTGGGAACTCTTCGCCAGTTCTGCCAAGCTGCTACGAACAGACCTATGAGCGCGAGAGGCAACAGCCAACTGATCTGTCCTGCCATATCCTGTAAGAAGAGGCGAATCGGGCTTGCTCCTCCCGGACCAGCGGAGCCAAATGCACCCCCTGGAAAACTTCCACCTCCTCCAAACGCTGGTGGTTGCTGAGATGATGAGGATGTACCTGTCGAAGAGCGACCGCCACCAAAAATGGTTCCCAGGACACGTTGCACTCCATTGTACCCAAAGGTCAAATTCAATTCCGAATTTGTCGCGCTCGAACCCACGTAGGGACGCTGTGATGCTGGTGTAAGATCAACTGTCACAATCCACACAAAGGAAATGGCGAGCAACACGATCAGGGCAAGAGCAAGATGGACAATGCGTGTACGCCAGCGCAATGGTGCACCAAGCAGGTACACGAGTCCAAAGGCTGGAAGCACAAGGTATGCCTGTAACGTTTTGATGTTAAATCCAAGTCCGAGGAACACGGCGCACAGCAGCAACCAGCGCAAGCTTCCTGTCTCTACGGCTTTCGTTACGGCCCATGCCCCTAAGAGCACTGCCAACACCAGTAGACTATCAACAATATTGTCGCGGCTCGTTGCAACGCTTACAGGAGTCACCGCCAAGATCAGTGCCGCGAGGAGTCCTGGCACGGGACCGAAGGCACGACGAACCAGAACGTAGAGCAACGCGACAGAAAGCACTCCTGCCACCGCTTCTGGCAAAAGCACGCTCAAACCACTGAAACCAAAAAGTTTCGCACTGACCGCTTGAATCCACAATCCTAAAGGCGGTTTGTCAACGGAGACAAGGCCAGCAGCATCAAAGGAGACAAAGAAGAAATTGTGCCAACTCGTGAGCATACTTTTAACGGCTGCAGAATAGTACGTATTGCCGTAGCCCACCTTCTGCAAGTCAAAAAAGTTGAGGAATGCCGACATCAGCAGTATTGCAGCCAGAGCTAGACGGTGCCATAGCTGTGTCGCTGCCACCTCCTGTATCCCTTCTGCGTATAGAGGTGTAACGAGAGGCGTTTTCCCTTTTTGTACGAGAGGTTGCGCTTTCATACAGTCTTTTCTCTTCTTTCTGTATTGCTAGAATTGCTCGGTGGAAGTGCTTGTTGCATCTGACGGATTTCGCGTTTCCAACGGGAGGAGTATCGAAAGAGGTCACGAAAGGCACGGACGATTACCTTCACATTGGCTCCTGTAGCGCGCCCTCCTTGACGGGGTAGATGATGCACACCAATTTGTGTACACGTGCATCCAGCCTGTTGCAGCTTATACATCAGTTCTGCATTAATCAGGGCACTACGCGTCTCTAAAGGGTGTTCATGCAAAAACTGAGTATGCAAGAGCTTGAAGGCACAGTCAAGATCGCGCACGTGAACTCCAAGAGCCGCGCTAACAGCGAATTTCCAGCCCCAAGCGTTCAACTTGCGTATCCAGGTATCCTGTCGATTCATGCGATATCCAATAACGGCATCGTATTCATCAATGAGCTGAAGAAATTCTTGCAGGTCGCGGATATCAAATTGTCCATCGGAGTCCATAAAAAAGGTCAAGTTTTTTGTGGCGGCGGCAAACCCACTCACCAGAGCAGCACCATATCCTTGATTACGTTCGTGGGTGACGAGGCGTATTCGTGAGTCTAAGCGAGCAAGACCAGCAACGAGCACTGCGGTGTGATCGGTACTACCATCATTCACGACGATCACCTCAAAATCGTGAATCCAGCCTGACAACGTTTCCAAGACATCGGACACCGTGCGCAAAATGATATGCTCCTCATTATGCGCGGGCAAGACGACCGAAAGACTCTGTTTCGTTCCCTCTGGTTGCAGTGGAAGTCCGCTTTGGTGCTTTTTGACCACAGTTTCATCTTTCAAAGGCGTTTCCATCTCATCAGAAGGTATTGAAATGGGTTCTGATTGTTGTTGCATATTTTTGGAATCCTCTCCTCTATTGACAAAGACCCATAGACGCATGCCAAGATACGAGATGCTGGATGTGCCGAGAATAGCGAGTATCTTTGACGCGTTCGTCCAGAGAGTCGTGTTCGAGATGTATGGCTGCAAAACACTACTAAGGACCCAGATGAGGAGGTCATTGACCACAATACCCACTATCGTCGTCAAGACAAAGCGTAGTAATTCTGTAACCGTGGTTCGCTGTCTACGTTCAAACGTCCAATATTTGTTCAAGACAAAGCTGTTGACCGCGCCTATTCCATAAGCAATGGAGTTATAGGCGACCAATAGGAGCGTTCTCTGAGTTGGATGGACCCAGAGCAGCGCGTTCAAGATGAGCAAGTCAACAAGAGTATTCACTCCGCCCACTAAGCCGAAGCGCAAAAATTGTTGCACGAAGGAGAACCAGGAACGTTTTGTGGAAGAAGTCATCGTACTTGATGTGGTTGATGAGTCAACATCAGAAGGTTTCTCCTCAATAAGTGGTGCTTTCAATGAAAACTCCTTTTAAAGCAGAATGTGCTTGTCCATATTGCCAGCAAAGAAAGAGAGAAGGGTTTTCGTCCTCACATCCCCTTCTCCTTCCACAGTTCAGAGAATAATGGCCTTACTTAACAGATGTGTTCACCGTTGAACGTATATCTGTCGTCGCCATTTCCCTATCTGCTGTCTTCAACTATAGCAAAAGAGCTATAAAGATTTAATGAAGAACCTGTCAAGACGCTATTAGCTTTGAAAAAGGCAACACTGCTCGAAACACATCTTCGTAAAGAGCTATGAAATCTTCATCAAAACTTTATAACCTTGAGCTATACTACAGAAGAAAGAAACGTTATGAGAGCGTTACGGAAAAGGAAATGCAGCATACCATTCTGGTCGTTGATGACGATAAAAAAACGGTGGACCTGATCCGACTGTACTTGCAAAAAGAGGGGTATCAGGTCCTGGTTGCCTATGATGGACAGCAGGCTTTGGAAATGGCGCGACAAAAGCTACCCAATTTAATTATTCTGGATTGGATGTTGCCGAAGATGGATGGGCTGGATGTGTGCCGTATTCTACATGCCGAGATGGATACGCCTATTATCCTTTTGACCGCCAAGTCAACCGAGGACGAAAAGTTACTCGGCCTGAATCTAGGAGTCGATGATTATTTAACCAAGCCATTTAGTCCACGTGAACTTGTTGCGCGTGTGCGTGTTGTGTTGCGGCGCACAAACCGCAACACGGAAAAAGATCGCTTGCCAGCATTGCATCTCGGAGAACTTATCGTTGATTTTGATGCTCATGAAGCCACACTACATGGTGAAGTCGTTCACCTCACGCCGAAAGAGTTTAAACTTTTGGAAACGATGGCACGAGAGCCAGGGCGGGCCTTTAGCCGTTCAGATTTAGTGACCTATGTCTTTGGTATCGACTACGAGGGCTTTGAACGCACCGTCGATGTGCATGTCATGAATTTACGTAAAAAGATCGAACCTCTTCCCGATCAGCCTCTCTATTTGCAAACAGTCTATGGAGTTGGGTACAAATTGAAGAAAGAGGAAACGCATGAGAATTCCTAATCTGTACATGCGTTTTCTGCTTATGTTTCTGTTCGTGGTGATGCTTACACTGGGAGCCTCTGCTGTGTTTACCAGTCAGAGCGTCAAGAATGAATTGCAAAGCTATGTAGGGAATAACCAGGCAGTCAATCAGAAGCTCACTACCAACATACAAACCACCTATAACCAGACACACGACGTACAGCGCGTACAGAACCTGACAGAGCAGTATGCTTCGCAAGGTAGCATTCGAGTTCTGGTGATAGATACCAGCCAGCGTGTGATTGCCGATTCAGCTCACCAACTCGTTGGTCAAACACTCACAGCCTCACTTTTTTTCACGCTTAGCGGTAGTCAGGGAAACGGAAAAGATTCTCCTTTCTCGCCTCCTGTAAGTATGTCTTCTGCTAACCCGACTCGCATTATCTCAACGAACGGACAGATAGCGGATTTTGGTCGTTTTCCAGTACCTTCGCCTACTACTTTTATTGAGTCGATAAATCGTTCCTTGATGTTAACGACTCTTTTTGTAGGGCTTATCGTCCTTGTGTTAACGATCACAGTTTCGCGTGCTATCCTGAAACCAGTGCATGCATTAACTCAGGCAGCAAGACGCATGGAGCAGGGCGACCTGAGTCAACGTGTGAACGTCAAGAGGAAGGATGAAATAGGAGACCTTGGGCATGCTTTTAATGTCATGGCGGAGGGCTTGGAGCATTCAGAACGATTGCAGCGCACCCTTATAAGTGACGTTGCGCATGAACTACGCACACCACTCACAAATATTCGTGGCTATCTCGAAGCACTTCAAGATCAAGTGATTGAGCCAGAGCCTACAGTTATTCTTTCCATTCATGAAGAAACGATGCTGCTGAGTCGCCTGGTGACAGATTTGCAAGACCTATCTCTAGCCGAGGCAGGACAACTTCATCTACAACGTGTTCCTGTCGCACTCGAAGACATTATTACTACCTCCATTAACAGCCTACGCTTACAAGCAAAAGAGAAGGATATCTCGCTTTACATTGAGGTGCCGACTGCCGAACTGCCATTAGTCGAGGCAGACCCTCAACGTGTGGGACAAGTCTTGCGCAACTTACTGAGCAATGCCATCAAGCATACTCCCTCACAAGGAGAGATTTATGTGAGCACTCAAGTAGTTCGACAGGAGATAGAGGTGCAAGTACAAGATACGGGAGAAGGCATAGCGGCCGAACACTTGCCCTCTCTCTTTAAACGTTTCTACCGAGCAGACCCCTCCCGCTCTCGTGCAACTGGTGGTACTGGACTTGGTTTAGCAATCGTTGAGAAGCTAGTAAACGCTCATGGTGGTCACGTTCGCGTACGGAGTCAAGTAGGGCAGGGTACTTGCTTTACGTTCACTCTCCCCATTGCTCTATAGTCTGAACACTATTCGCTATACAAATTGGCTCACCGTTCTGGACAAATAATTTCTTAGTTCATGTAGGTCTATTTCACATAGACCTTTTTCTATTTCTCTCACTTTTTGGCTATGTCCCTTTTGGGGGTTCTATGGTAAACTATAAGTATCATAGTGGAGAGAGCATGAGTAAGCAATGACAGAAAATATAGATATTGTAGGACAAGAAGCAATTACGCATCTTGGCTTAAAGCACGCAGCACGCGAACGGGCCTTGCCTAAGTCGCGTGCTGCGATTCGTTTTTGCGCAAATAGCATTCGGGCCACGCACCGCCAGGAGATAACAAGCGCGCATGAGTTACGACAACAAGCGGCAACTCTGCTCGGAGAAATGGCAACCGACCTACAAGAACATCAAGATATCTACTATGCTGGCTTTGTGCAAGATGCGCAAAAAGAGTATGCCGAGGCCGTCACTTTCGCCGCTATGACACAATCGCAACCTTTACCAATGGCAAGCGAACTCTCGATTGGCTGGTCCGCGTATCTCAACGGACTCGCTGAGGCTGTGGGTGAGCTACGCCGCTATGTACTCGATCAGTTACGACGCGGTAACTTTGATGAGTGTGAAGTCTATCTACGCTATATGGATGATGTATATGCGCTCTTGATCTCGGTTGATTTTCCCGACGCTATCACATCAGGATTACGACGTACCACCGATTCAACACGTGGCATCCTTGAGAAGACACGTGGTGATCTCACAACCGCAGTCACGCAGGCGCAGTTACAACATGCCATGCTCTCGTTACAACAAGAATTGCAACAATACGCCATTTCTCGTCACGAACCGTCTGTATAAAAAAAGAAATAGGCAACTCCTTTATCTATTCTTGCATTGTATATAGTGTATGTAGAAGGCAACACATTAGCACAATGACGCTATTACTACCGTTCACCACGCCGTGAGGGGGGCGTATGCAGAGCAAAAATGTAAAAAACACGAACTCCAAAAATAAAGCGACAAAGGCTAAAGAGGCTATCGTAGATGTCGCAAACACAAAATTCAATACTACCCCATCTGTCACCTCGACACATGTGGTAACGGCAGACGCGGTGCAAGCCGAAGAAGTTCCTACGATTCCACTGGGATCGTTAGAAACAATTAGCACTCTACAACCAGAAGTTTCCGTACATTCAGTTGCCTCTACGCGGGCAGTTAACATGCCTACATCACTTGTAGCACAACCGTCGGAATACCGCCGTAGCATGGGCGAGTGGTTACAAGTATGGTGGGATGGCATTAGACCTAGCTATTTATTGCTACCGCTTCTTCCAGTTTGTCTCGGCAGTATCATTGCGTGGCTACAAACAGTTTCAACAAAGCCACCTTTTGGTCGCTTTCATACAACGCACTTTATCGGTATACTCCTGGCTATTGTACTTATTCAAATTGGCGCGAACCTCGTCAACGACTACTACGACTACCTGCGAGGCGTGGATACTAGTAATGCTCTCGGCCCAGGTGGACTCATTCAGCAAGGTTTAAGTAAGCCAACGCGTGTTCTTTTCCTTGGCTTAGCCGCACTCGGACTTGGTGCTCTTATCGGCATTATCGTCGCATCTGCTGGCGGACCACTTGTGTATCTCCTGGGAGCAATCGGTCTGCTCTGCGCATACTTCTATAGCGCAACGTCGCGCTCACTCTCGGCACTCACACTTGGAGAACTCGTCGGCTTTTTTCTCTTTGGTCCTTTAATTACACTGGGTGCCTACCTCGTCATGGCGCAAACAGGCCATATCGACCGCACCGTCCTCTCATACAGCATTCCACTAGGCTTGCTCGCAACCGCCACTATTCACGTGAACAATATGCGCGATGTTGAAGGCGATGCTCACGCGAGGCGACGCACACTGGCCTCAATCCTGGGCCTTCGTTGGAGTCGCTGGCTCTATGTCGGGTTGCTCCTTGCGGCTTACATTCTTATTCTTGCGTTGGCAGTTCCACATGGCGCGCCACACTTCCTTCTACTGACACTCTGGACTCTACCCATACTTGTGGTCGCTCTGACTGGAGTCATCCGTACAGACACTCCCGCAGGCTTACATCTCGTCATGCATCAAACGCTCAAGCTCGAAACCTACTTTACTCTCTTCCTCATTATAGGCTTGCTCATCACCGCGTTTCTGCCAGTTATCCCGAATCTACCATCACACTTGATACCATAGCAACAAGGTATAAAAGGAGGCACTGAATTTCCCTGATCAGGGAAATTCAGTGCCTCCTTTTATACCTTCACACACACCAATTCGGGCCATTTACAAGCATGACACACTGTGTTACACTTCGCGTAAGATTTCGTGGACAGGCGCGATACTCCAATCTTGCTTGTCCGACTCAGATTCCTATTTGTTTGCAGTTGTTTTACACGGAGGTATCTATGGCTGGCTGGGAAGAAGAACTGGCTCTGCTTTTACATGAATTGGGGGTCAAACAAGAAGAACCTGACGCACATTCCCGACGGACGAGTAAGCCCTCTCGCAAGCCCACGCGTAAGCCTCCATCCAGCGATGTCAGTCAGCAGGGCGATATCAAATATCGTGAACAATTCGCGGACTCACTCTTCTGGGGTGCAGGCAACACGACAAATAGCGCACACGATGAAAACGACCCGTGGATGACCGATCTCGCGCTTATGCGCCGTGAGGTTGACTCGATTGTGCGTCAGGTTGTGCGTCTGATGCAGCAAGAGGATATAGAGCCATCGATCAAAGAAGACGTGATGGTTGTGCTCCGCGCACTACGTCGGCGTGCGATGGTCACGCAACAGGCAGCCGCAACCGATGAAGCGTATTTAGAATCTGCTTCCGCTATGTTACATTTTTGTCGTCTCGTCCTCCAAATCAGTGGAAACGAAGACGAGTTGTAAATGTTATTTTGTAGATGAACAGCGCATTGTTAGCATGACAGGGGCAAGCCCTGTCACTACTATACTTCCCGCCACTGCGTGGCTTGCTACGCCAGTCCGTATAGTAGTGACAGGGCTTGCCCCTGTCATGTCGCCTACTAAGCTGATATACTCTCTCTATGATACACTAGGCGGAAGCATGCTACTGTTTCTGTTCTTTCATCTCAAACGTGTAAATACTATACATTGAAAGGTAAATCTTTATGAGTAACAATAATAAAAAAATTATTCAGGAAACGAGCCGTTGGGTTCGTATTGGCTTTATGGCAGTCTCCGTCCTCGGTCCCATTATCAATACAGTGTCGTCACGTCTACGGACACGTGCCGAGGAACGTCAAAGCGCAACGTCAAAACTCAGGACCAATTTGACAGAAAACCTTGTAGATCGCAGTAGCAAACTAGCACGGGTTTTTACAACACGAAGCAACCAAGTTGGACGCGATCTCACAGAGCATAGCAGTAGAGCAACTCAGGTTGTGGCTGATCGTGGGAGTGACGTTCTGCAAGAACTCACGGAGCGGAGCGAAAAAGTATCACAAGAACTCGCTAAGCGAAGTGAGCAAGTCTCTAAAGAGATCACGAAACGCGGTGCGAAAGTTTCCAGAGAGGTGACAAAGCGTAGTCAGAAGGCTGCTAAGGAGATGCGCAAACGTAGCCTGAAAGCACAACGCGAACTCGCAAAGCGTACAGAGCAACTCACACAACCAAACACTCGTCAAGATACTCCCTTCTGGGCTGTATTTAGCTTCAGCATGGGACTAACAGCTGCAGGAGTGGCGGCCTATCTTATCATCAGAAAACGTCTACAACAGAATGAACAGGATAGCCAACAAGACCATATCGCGTTGAACGGCTCCCTCAATGGTACAGCTAAGAGCACAACAAGTAATCCAACGTATTCCGCCAATCAGCCATCACTTGCTCCGAAACCCGTCGAGACCTCTACGCCAGAAGTAACTACACCCGCACTTACACTTACTGAACCCGTAACTGAAGAGGCAACGGCTGATGCACCTATCGTCGTAGAGCCAGAGCTAGAGGACGACGAATCAGTAACCGAGAAAATGCCAGCCATCTCGATTCAGGCTGCTATCAAAGCGTACTCAACTACGGAAGAACCGTCAGAGCAAGCAGAAGCTAGCACAACGGAAGAACCAGCCAAAGCGACACCCATTACCGATGCAACCTTTCTTGGCGTCGTGAACACGAAACGCTATTATCCAATCGAAACACCCCTAACCGAACTTCACTCCGCCGGCGATGCCGCACTAGACGTGGTGTACTTCGCCACAGCAGACGAAGCACAAGCACAGGGCTACACCACAGCAGAATAAATAGAAAAGAGACACCTTGAGGAGTAAATGCTCCTCAGGGTGTCTCTTTTCTATTTATTCTATATTGAACCGCGCTGCAGACGTTCGATAATCTCTTTCAGTCGCCGCGTCTCAGCTTCGTGCTGTGTACGCAGGTCGAGCATCTCTTGCTCTAGCTTTCCCTGCAACTCCTCCATACGATCCTTCATATGCAGAATGGCCTCGACTCCTGCCAGATTTACGCCGAGGTCGCGCATCAGTCCACGTATCTGCACAACGCGCTCGATGTCGCGCTCAGTATACAGTCGTGGGCTGTGTGGACTTTCGCCTTTGCGAGCTGGTGAGATTAATCCTAAACGCTCATAATGACGCAACGTTTGCTCATGCACATCGGCTCGTTGCGCTGCGACACTGATGATATACCATGCGCCATCGGTCTCAGACATATGAGGCATCCCCACTCACCCCCTTTCTCGCTATGAATGTACCTCCGCACTACGCCCACGCGCGAACTTCTCGAATAAGCTGCGTTCCTCTTGTGATAAGTGCGTTGGCAACAGAATACGCACACGAGCGTATAGGTTGCCGCTCCCCTCAGCGCGTAGTCGTGGCATACCCTTCCCGCCAAGGCGGAAGACACGATTGTTCTGCGTCTCCGCAGGAATCGTGAGCATTACTTTGCGCCCATCAAGTAAAGGCACAGGCACCTCTCCACCCAAGAGCGCAGTTACTAACTCAACATCAATATCGACGTTCAGATCGTCGCCTTTACGTTCAAAGGTTGAATCGGGCTTGACACTGATGACCAGATAGAGATCACCGCGTGGACCGCCACCAATACCGGGCTGGCCCTCACCCCCAACACGAATCTTTGAGCCGTTGTCTACGCCAGCAGGTATCTTCACCTGAATGCGCTTGTTGCGTGGCACCATGCCCTGACCGCTACAAGTAGAGCATACTCTGCCACTTACCTCACCCGTTCCTTGACAGGTAGGGCATACCTCCGTCGATTGAATATTGAAGGTGCGCGCCCCACCAGCATACGCCTCTTGTAGCGTGACCTCTACGGGTTGCTCGATATCATCGCCTGTGCGCCGCCGCATATCATCACGTACACCTGTGGTACGCCCTGTTGTGCTGCCTGTTGGTCCTCCGAAGCCGCTACTACGCCCGAATAGTGTCTCGAAGAAGTCCGAGAAGTTGCCTTGATCGAACTCAAATTGCTGTTGTGTACGACCATTACCCGTACTATATGCACGACGGGAATTAGACATACTTGGCCCAAATTGTTCTTGCCAGTTTGGTCCAAGTGTATCATATTTGTTGCGCTTCTCTGCGTCTGAAAGCACCTCGTAGGCTTCGTTAATCTCTTTAAACTTTGCCTCGGCTTTCTTATCGCCTGGGTTTACGTCAGGATGATACTTGCGGGCCAGCTTACGAAAAGCCTTCTTGATCTCATCCGCGCTCGCGCCTCGCGCAACACCAAGTACTTTATAATAATCCTTATATTCCATATGCTAGCCCTCTATTTTGTAGCAGAGAGGCATACTCTCTGCCTCTCTGAATACACATGAGAATGAATATTACTTGTTTCCCATACTCACTTTAACACGGGCCGGACGCAAAGTTTCATCGCCGAGAGTGTAGCCCTTGAGTACCTCTTCCACAATGGTTCCTTCTGGCTTATCGCTGTTCTCTATGGCCTCGATTGCCTCATGCAGGTAGGGATTGAATGCCTCACCTACGGTAGGTACTGCGTTGACACCCTCGCCACGCATCACTTCGCTCATTTGCCACTGCACCATCCGTAACGCCTGCTGCAAATCCTGGCGACTCATCGTCTCCTGATACACCATTGCGCGGTCCACATTGTCGATCACCCCAAGAAACTTATTGATGAGTGCCTTTTTCTGGTTGTAGACTCGATCTATCAACACGCGTTCCTGGCGTTTGCGGAAGTTTTCCATATCCGCGCGTTCACGCAAAAATTTGTTCCAGTTGTCCGATGCCTCCTGGCGCGCCTGAGCAAGTTGTGCCTCTAGTTCAGCGATACGAGCTATATCGTTTATATTGTTAAATGTTGGTTGTTCAGCAGACATTCCCTGTTCGTCCTCCATAAGTTGTACTCCTTATTTGATCGAAGATATGTATCGTAAAAATGCGTTGGTTATACAAGATTTACTGCTATCCTAGTATAAACTTTGAGTCACTTCTTGTCAAGTTTTTTAAATGTGGAGAAGAAAACGCGGCAAAAGTCTGTGGGTTTTTGACTCACAGACTTTTGCC
>CAZZVE010000087.1:0-2988 GCA_964657325.1 uncultured Ktedonobacterales bacterium | reverse complement strand
CCGCGTTTTCTTCTCAACTACTTCAATTATAATTTCTCAGCGAAGCGCAACAGGTCTGCTATCGTGAAATCTCCCTCCCGCTGTGCAGGCAGTGAAGGCTTCCATTTGTCGGGAGCATTGAGGTAGGAGTCAGGGTCTCCATTTACGAGGCCAATAAGGACCTCGGCTACAATGCGACCACCGACATTTCCTAACCGCTCACCGTTATGCTGTATCATAGCTTCCCTCAGAATGTAGTACCATAGAGGTGTTTCACCTTGCATATGGAGTGTGTCCAGACCAAGCTCCTCTTTTCGTAGTGGCTCGACGCCCATTACTCGTGCAAGTGCCTCTCCCGAAGGCAAATCAAGTGCGCTCCCACGCTCAAGGTCGCGGTACGCTATCGAATGCTCTTCTGGAATGCTCGTTTCACCAACTATGGATGTTGGCAAATCAATCAGCGAGTGCGCAATAAGCGTATCTATCCGTTTACTGGCCTGTGGTGGACGCGTGCTATCTACAGAAAAAAAGTATGACCAGTCCAACACACGATCATGTGTTACCGGGCAGGTCCCTTTACAATCGGGAAAGATTTGACCGCGTACTCCACTGCTATTGAGTGTGTAATAGGGTCGAATTTGGCTATGACCAAAGCGATAGGCAGCATCCGCAAACTCGACAGGAATATAGGGACGCCCCTCAAATGTATAGAACTTAGTTCCATGTTCCAAGATATCGTTGACCAGTTCATCGCCTACGCTCAATGGCAAGAACTCATGAACAGCAATCCATTGATAATGCCACGTCACGAGGCGACGTGCCTCACTGAACACCTCTGCTGCAGGTGTACCGTGTGCTCTCAACATATCAACGATACGGTTGTGGAATTTGAGGAACGCGAGATGCAGTTGTGAAATGAGTAGGTGTACATCGTTGCGTGGATCGCTCACTAATGCACGCCCTTGCTGATTTCTCGGTACATCATTCGCCTGTCCAATGTCGTTAATGCCAAGCAGGAATTTGTCGCTATCATCAAGGTCGTACAGGAAGGGTTCACCTGTCGGGCCTGCTCCATAAACTGATTCGAGATTGAGGCTAGGAGTGCGGAAATTATGTATTTCCGCGAGACGAGCATGATGTGCAAGCAAGCTGCGGTCAGCAGTGATATCGTGCGCTATGAACTGTCCAAAAATTGGGAATCCGGCAGGGATACGGGGATTATCGGAGGCGGTGCCTTTATCGTCCACCTTCACCACATCATCCATAATAGAACCGGACCGACTCAATGCCAGTAACGTTGTTTCATTATCGTCAGGGGTCAGAAGATTGTCAGCAAACATTCTTCCATACTTGCCATCAGAGTCTTTACCTAGATCAGCCTTGAGATGGGGAGCAATCACGCAGCTATGCTGTGTGGTCATCATATACCTCCATGTAGAGTTTGTGGAACCCTTTGGGAAGTATACCTTATGGGTAGAGATTTCCGCAACAAGGACGGCATGACAGGACTTGCCGCACATAGAGCCACCCTACAAGCTCTTTTATACGCGCGTTAGATTTAACATCACGCTGTCGAAAATAATCTATGTAGTAGATTTGGGCAAAGATACCTCTATATATTCTGCAATACTATTCAACGCAGGAATTGCCTCACCACCCTCAAGCATGCCTTATTATGTGCATCACAAGTGCTCCACGCATGTTTTCTTCGGTCTCCTCTTGTGTCTGCCCAGTTGCAATACAACCAGGTAAATCGGGTGCATAAGCACTGTAATTCCTCTCGCCCTTTTCAAAAATCACAAGCACACGATACATATCTATTTACGCCTTCCCTTTAATATTAGTCTCTACTCCTCCACCTCTACCCCGTCCAAATTTTCGTTCCACTTCTCGCCACGCTCCAATACAATTGGCCCCATCAGTTCGTCTTGTAGGACGTTGATACGCTCCCATTTCCAGAGTTCTAGCACAGCCAGGAAGGTCACGATAATTACAAAGCGTGACACCTCATGCTCAAGTACCTCGGACAACTCCACACGCTCCCGCTCTTGTAAACGGCTCACAATCTCGGCGATACGTTCGCTGACACGCACACGTGCCGTTGGTAACAATGACTCATTTTGTCCTGCTGTCTCTTTCGCCTGCAACTCCAGAAGGCGTTGAAAGGCACGTGCCAGTGATTGTGCCTCCAGTCCAACAAGCGTTGGCGGTGTCCAGGCAAGTTGTGCCTCGATACCCGCGAGTAGGCCAGAACGTCCGTGCGTTTGTAGACCCTGCTCTTCGCGTTGCCGCAGGTGTGTGGCAATCTCTTTCGCCAACTTGTATTCGATCAAATGACGTTGTAACTCTTCCGCCATCGTCACGGCACTTTCGACCTCACCCGTTATCTCTTCTTTGGCTGTATGAGGTAACAGGCTTTGTGACTTGATGAAAAGTAATCGTGCAGCGATAGCAACAAAGGCTGCCATATTCGCTAACGGCAATACCTCCGTATCCCACTGGTTCAGATACGCCAGATATTGGTCGGTGACAGTCACCAGTGAGATGGTTGTAATCTCCATTTGCCGCTTCTCGATGAGATGGAGCAAGAGGTCAAGTGGTCCATCAAAGACGGGTAAGTGTACAACATAACGTGCTTGTTGACTCGCGGTCTCTACAACATCGTTCCTGTTAAGTTGCTCTACCATCTTTACGATACCTCATCAACACGATGCATAGCCGCGGCAGGACCGTTCGGCTCGTGATGCGTGCGAATATACAGTACCGCACGTTCGGACAGCCCGGCATTTGCCGCAAGGTCCGCGCCAATCTGGGCATGCCACCACGCATAACTTAACGCACGTCTCCATGTTGGGACATAACTCATTACGCCCATCCCCGTGGTGTAGGGGCGCAATGAATTGCGCCCTACACCACGGGGATGGGCGTAATCACCACTGGGTACGGTGCAAATATCATTGTGTGAGGCACGTTCCGAACCATTGGGTAGGGCGCAATCTCTAACACGTT
>CAZZVE010000086.1:0-20310 GCA_964657325.1 uncultured Ktedonobacterales bacterium | reverse complement strand
TAAAAAGCCGAATTTCTCCTGTTCAGTGTAGCGCGATTTCCAGAGCAACCGCAAGCGAACTGGCGGTAAGCACTTTGAAATCGGCTGGGAGTCCTGCATCCTCCAATTCCGCACGTATTTTTTTGTCGCGCCCTGCACTGGGAACAATACAGCGTTTGAAGCCAAGCTTGGCGGCTTCGCGAACTCGTAGTGAAAGACGGCTCACCGCGCGTAACTCGCCAGAGAGACCAACCTCGCCGATGAGTGTCATATCAGACGGAATATTTTTCTCGCGATAGCTAGAGGCAATGGCACAGGCAACGCCGAGGTCGATAGAAGGCTCTTCCAATGTAAAGCCGCCGACGACGTTCGCATATACATCGTGATTACCCACTGCTAATCCTACACGTTTAGTAAGTACAGCGAGTAACATCACGAGACGGTTGTGTTCAATACCATTGGTCGTACAGCGTGCATTGCCAAAGTTGCTTGGTGTGACCAGTGCTTGCACTTCAACCAGCAAAGGTCGTGTGCCTTCCATACTAACCACAACGGCAGAGCCTGTTGCGCCAATCGCACGGTCAGCTAGAAAGACTGCTGATGGATTTGCAACCTCGACCATGCCTTCGCCCTGCATCTCGAAGACGCCAATTTCATGTGTCGCGCCGAAACGATTCTTGACGCCACGCAACAGACGGTAAGAATGATAACGTTCACCTTCAAGATAGAGTACCGCATCCGCTATGTGTTCCAGTGCTTTGGGACCAGCAACGGTGCCTTCTTTGGTTACATGCCCGATGATAAAAATAGGTACATGTGTACTTTTTGCTAATTGCATCAGCTGTAAAGTACATTCGCGTACTTGACTGATACTTCCTGGTGCCGAAGTTACATGGCTGGCGATAACGGTTTGAATTGAGTCAACAATGACGAGAGCAGGTTTGAGACGGTTTACGGCTTCTGCAATGACATCAAGTTCGATAGATGCTAACAGGTAGAGCCGTTCGCCAGTGATCCCGAGACGTTCGGCACGCATCTTGACTTGTTCAATAGACTCTTCACCTGAGACATAGAGAACAGCACCAACGGCATCGGCAATCGCACCTGAGACCTGTAGGAGGAGTGTTGATTTGCCAATACCCGGCTCACCACCGACTAGAATCAAAGACCCTGCGACAAGCCCACCACCGAGTACACGGTCCATTTCTGGGTAGCCTACCGAAATACGTTCCTGTACCAATGGTTTAATGTGTGGTAGCAGAATAGGTGTATGTGTGCCTTGCGCTGTAGAAGTGTTGCCAACGAGGGCCTGACGACGTTGCTGAGCGGGACTTTGCGGTACGTCGGTCACTTCTTCAAACGTGTTCCATGCACCACAGTCAGGGCACTTACCCATCCACTTGCTCTGCTCACCGCCACATTGCTGACAAACATATTTCGTACGTATTTTAGCCATAAAAACTCTTTAGAGGGATGTAGGGACGCGATAAATCTGGTCCCTACGAAGAATTAAACCCAAAAAAGAGGGACGTGAATAAACTTCACGTCCCTCCAAGAACTTAGAGGTCTGAACTGCTTTCACCACCGGCGGAGAGGGCCGCCGCTTCTGGTGCCGCAGGTGCAGGCAACTGCTCAATGCGGTTGCGTACTTGTAGATCAAGATTGCCATCAATGACAACGGCTTCAACAAGATCACCAGGGTGGAACTTGCCTTCCAGCAAGCCTTCTGCCAGTGGGTCCTCGACCATTCTTTGAATGGTACGGCGTAGTGGACGCGCACCATACTCAGGATCGAAGCCTTTATCAATCAAGAATTCCTTCGAGGCCGCTGGTACAACGAGTTCTACCTGCTGCTCTGTCAACTGGTTACGTACACGGTTGAGAAGCAGGTCGATGATAGACTGCATCTCTTCCATACGTAGGGCATGGAAGACAACTACGTCGTCGATACGGTTCAGGAACTCAGGTTTGAAGGTATTCTTCAACTCACCGAGGACCTTGTCCTTCATAGAGTCATATTCGCTCTGATTGGCTTTTGCCTTGTCTTTCGACTGCTTAAAGCCCATCTTTGCTTCCTTATTAAGCAGGGCAGCACCGACGTTCGAGGTCATGATGACAATGGTGTTGCGGAAGTCTACCGTTCGTCCTTTTGCGTCGGTCAACTTGCCATCTTCCAGAATTTGAAGCAGCATGTTGAAGACATCAGGGTGAGCCTTTTCGATTTCGTCGAGCAGGATCACGCTATAGGACTTACGGCGTACAGCTTCGGTAAGCTGACCACCTTCCTCGTAACCAACATATCCGGGAGGGGCACCGACGAGGCGGGCAGCCGCGTGGCGTTCCATGAACTCTGACATGTCAATTTTGATCAGTGCGTCCTCACTACCGAACATAAATTCGGCAAGTGTCTTGGCAAGCTCAGTTTTACCGACACCAGTTGGTCCCATGAAGATGAATGATCCAATAGGACGCTTGGGATCTTTCAAACCAGCACGTGCACGACGGACTGCTCGTGCAATCTTTTCGATTGCTTCGTTCTGACCAATGATACGAGCGTGTAAAGCATCTTCCATTTGCAGGAGTCGTTGTGACTCTTCCTGTGCGATACGCATGACTGGAATGCCCGTCCACATTGAGACGATCTGTGCGATCTCCTCTTCGCCAACGGTTGGCTTATCTGTACCACGCTCACGCTGCCAACCAGACTCCAGCTTAGAAATGCGGTCACGCAGTTTCACTTCGCGGTCGCGGAGTTCGGCTGCAAGCTCGTACTCTTGCTGTTGAATCGCGGCTTCCTTCTCGCGTAGCACTGACTCCAGACCCTTCATGGCCTCTTTCAGGTTGAGGGGAGCAAGAGAGTTCTGCATACGTACGCGACTGGATGCCTCGTCGATCAGGTCGATAGCTTTGTCTGGCATAAAGCGGTCGGTGATGTAGCGGCTAGACATATCGGTCGCGGCCTTGAGAGCCTCATCGGTGATAATCAGGCGATGGTGTTCCTCGTAGCGTGGACGAATACCCTTGAGGATTTCGATGGTCTCCTCAACGGAAGGCTCGCGCACAATCACTTCCTGGAAACGGCGTTGTAGTGCTGCGTCACGCTCGATGTACTTACGGTACTCGTCGAGTGTTGTGGCACCGATGCACTGTAACTCACCACGAGCAAGTGCCGGTTTCAGAATGTTCGCGGCATCAACCGCGCCCTCGGCGGCACCAGCACCAACGAGTGTATGTACCTCGTCAATAAAGATGATGCAGTCTCGGCTGTTGCGAATCTCTTCAATGATCTTCTTGAGGCGTTCCTCAAACTCACCACGATACTTCGTGCCAGCTACTAGTGAGCCAACATCGAGAGTAAGGAGACGCTTTCCAGCGAGGGTTTCTGGCACTTCACCTGAAATAAGGCGTTGTGCGAGTCCTTCGACGATAGCGGTCTTACCAACGCCCGGTTCGCCAATAAGTGCGGGGTTGTTTTTGTTACGTCGTGACAGAATTTGAATGACACGCTCGATCTCTTGATGGCGTCCCACAACGGGGTCGAGGGTGCCAGCGCGAGCGGCTTGTGTCAGGTCAATGCCCATCTGGTCGATGGTGGGAGTTTTAGAATGCTTCGCATCACGCTCGTGTGACGGTCCTGATTGGCTCAGCACCTGGATCGTTTGTGTGCGAACCTTTTCGAGGTTGACACCCAAGCTTTCAAGCACGCCCGCGGCAATGCCTTCACCCTCGCGTACAAGACCGAGGAGAAGATGTTCTGTTCCGATATAGTGATGGTTCAGACGACGAGCCTCATCAACAGCAAGCTCAATCACCTTTTTGGCGCGTGGAGTAAGCCCTATCTCACCGAGAACGATGCGGTCGCCACGGCCAATTATAAATTCAACGGCACTCCGAACCTTATTCAGTTCGACACCGAGATTAGCTAAAACTTTTGCAGCGACACCCTCACCCTCGCGTACAAGACCGAGGAGAAGATGTTCTGTTCCGATATAGTTATGTTGGAAGCGCTGTGCTTCCTCTTGAGCGAGACTCAGGACTTTCCTGGCACGCTCTGTAAACTTGTCAAACCTATCTCTATCATTCATCTGTTTGTCACCCCCCTTTGAGTGGCGGCAGAGGATGGAACCAAGCCCTCTATAGTGTCCCTCGTATAAACAGGGTACTTCATCATACAACACCTGGAATAGTGCGTCAAGTTAAACAGTTGAGCCTCCCGTCTACCAGTGTAACGATATATATAATCGGCACACTGCTAACCTACACTCACAACTTCTTACAGAGAAGCAATCGACCTCCACACTGCCCTACCGTAGTAGAGAAGCAGCGTGAAGGTCGCACGATCATCTGTTAATGTACAATGTATCTAATCCAATAAGAACGGTGTACTTTGCAGATGCCTCCATATCTTTTTGATGCGTTGTCTTGTGAGTAAACGGTATACCTTATAATACTCTACTTATGGTAAAGCGTCAAGACTAACGAGATAGGAATATCGCACATCGTGCACTACTGTAATAGATGATAGCACCTTTGAGTACGAACATGACAGGAGCAAGCCCTGTCACTACTATACACGGATTAGCGCGGCTTCGCCTCGCAAGGGTGAACAGAGTATAGTAGTGACAGGGCTTGCCCCTGTCATGTCCACTGTGTGAGTAAGCCGTGTTACTCTTCTGTGTCGTCTTTAGTGCGACGCGCGGCATTACGGAAAGCTTCCGCCATTGCGGTTAGTTGCTCGCCAGCATCCTCGCCTGGGCCTTTGTTTGAGGAAGCCGCCTCGTTACGCTCACGTCTGTTATCAGACCTCTGCCTCTGCTGACCCTGCTCTTGTGGAGCGGGGGTTGCTTCGAGCGATGGAGTTGTACTCGCCAGTGATGGAAGAGCTTCGACTGGAGTAGTCGCCGTCGGAGCGGCAGTTACTAACTCTGGTGTTGCTGTATTCTCGTTGGCAAGTGCAGCTTCGGCCTGTGCGTAGACCTCTTCAGATGGCTCCTCGCCTGGCTGATCGAGTTCATCGGCCTGTCGCAAGCTGAGACCTAAACGGCGGCGTTCGGCATCAATGCGTAAAATACGCAACTGAAGCTGAGCACCCTCGTGCAGGATGGACTTGGGGTCCTGTCCTGGGGTCAACTCTGAAAGGTGAATGAGCCCTTCGATGCCGTCCTCAATGCGTGCAAAGGCACCGAATGGAGCTATCTTAGTTACGACGCCTGTGACGACCTGACCGGGTGTATAGCGTTGCTCGACGGTTGTCCAGGGATCAACCTCAGCACGCTTGATGGATAATGCAATCTTCTTCTTGTCTTTATCAACACTGAGTACCTGCACTTCAACCTCTTGCCCAACATGTAGAACCTCGCTGGGATGGTTGACGCGGCTCCAGGCTAACTGACTGATATGCACCAATCCGTCCGCACCACCGAGATCGACGAAGGCACCAAAGTTTGCAAGATTGCTGACAACACCCTTGCGAACTTCGCCAGGCTTGAGTTCGTCAAGCAATTCCTCGCGTCGGCGCTGGCGCCACTCTTGAACGGCTAAACGCTCAGAAAGGATTAAACGGTTACGCGCTCGGTTGATCTCAATGATCTTGAGTTGAAGTTCTTTATCCTTCATCCCTTGGAGCTTCGCCGCAGTCTCCTGATTTTCGCCGCCGGAGGCGACTTCTTCACGTTTCAAATTGAGTATCTGCGAGATCGGCACAAAGCCTCGAATACCTGCAACATCGACAATTAAGCCGCCCTTGTTGTAGTCGATAACTTTTGCTTTGAGCAATTCGCCACTCTTATATTGGTCTTCTGCGATGCGCCACTGGCGCTCGGTGTTGGCTCTCTTGAGAGAGAGGACGGCATGACCTTCTTGCGTCTCTGGCTGAATCACATAGACCAGAACTTTATCGTCGAGATGTAGCTCGGAAAACGAGCCGTAGCCACTAGCTGGAAGCTCCCTTGTCGAGAGGACGCCCTCGGATTTGAGGCCAATATCAACCAGAATCTCGTCCTGGTCAATACGCACGATCACGCCCTCGACCACATCACCCCTCTTGATGTTTATGGGTGCGCTTGTTGATGCCAGCAACGCTTCCATCTCGTTCTGATTAAGGTCTTCACCTTCTTCAGGAGTGCTGCCGTTTTGCCCCTGTGGGTCATTTTCTTCTAACATCGTCTGTACCCGCCCGATTTTCAGATTTTCTGCTGGCTCTGTCGAAAGGTCGCCGTGCTGTTGAGTCTGCATGGGTAAAAAACCCCCTTCGATCCACGGTTTTTGCCTGACCGCAGGACACACTCATACTGTGTATTGCTCGAACTTATAGCAGTGTTCTCAATTCTGTTCGCGGTACCGCGAGGATGCGAAACGGAAGCGAGAAGGGCCACCTGTCGATTGTGCATAGAGGAATGCGCCACTGGGTTTGGACTTCTTGTGAGAGGTTGCTCAGGCGGTAATCGTTTCGGACGTTTGTTAAAATCTCTTAACCCGTATCAGTGTGTACGAGAGAATCTGCGCGACTATTGTTTGCCCTACAGAACGATACTACGAAACGATGCTCGCAGGCGTGAAGCCATACTAAAGCCATACAAAGCACCTGAATGTAAGCATACCCCCACTCGATGCTCTAATTATACCAAAAGCAGGCCACGAATGCAAGACATTATCCGCCCTTTTGCGAATCTCTCCTGTGTTTTTCTGCTTGTCAAATTATATCATAGTAATGCAAGAAATGACAATATGCTACAATATGCTTATGAAAATTATGACGACACGAGAGCTTGTGCATAGGCTGCAGCAGCGTTTGAAGCCTGTAGAACAAGCTACTACACTAATAGATGCCGTTGAGGGACAACGCCCACATGCACGCAAAGCCGCGGTTTTGCTTGCTATATTCGAGCAGGAAAACGTACCCTACATCGCTTTTATCCGACGTGCAAGCACTCTGCGTTCTCATAGTGGCGAAATTGCGTTTCCTGGTGGTGGAATCGATACTACAGATGCATCGCCAGTAATGGGAGCCTTGAGAGAGGCATACGAGGAGATTGGCTTAGAGCCTGCGCGTGTCGAAGTGTTGGGTGTATTACCACCTGTTTTCACGATTGTGAGTAACTATCTCATTACTCCTGTTGTCGCCTATTTACCACAGGGTTTAGGGGCGATCCAATTGCAGGCGAGCGAGGTAGCAGAACTTATTCTTGCTCCAATACATGCTCTTGCAGACCCTGCTATCGCGCATACAGAGCAGTGGGAACGTGGCGGAATGACGCGAACTGTGTATTTCTACGATCATGGCCCCTATCGTATCTGGGGAGCGACTGGTCGCATTCTCTCTATGCTTTTGGAACTTTTGTAAATACGCAAGTGAGTGGTAATCAACGGACGCCCCTTGTGGGCGTCCGTGGGCCCTCAAAATCCTCCCTAATTGTACGTATTTAAACAGCATTGCCTTTGTAGGCATCCGTTGATCTGTATTGGTCCCAACTATGTAACCCATTAGTCATAGAACGCTTGCGAAAAATGTGGGTATCAGTACAATAGAGAGTAGAGAAAACGTCGTCTGTAGTGTGTTCCCTGTACTTAACTGAATATGCGGTTGGTCTATATACAACCCAGTGGAGTGACCTGTGTCTACGTCTGATGCTCAACCTTCCAGGCTTCTGCCGCGACGACCACAAGGAACAGTGCCGTCTTCCTCGATACCCCCTACCCTAGTTCCTGTTGTACCAGAGACACATAATGCCATATCATACCCTACGCCCGCTCCTATGACTCCTCCGCGCACGTCTCTACCTATGAGACCAACAACTCCCGCTCCTGGCGTCGTACAACCTGACTCTATAGCATATGAGCATGCAATTGATTTTGCCACGCACTCTTGGGACCTAAAAACAGGTGGATTGAAAACGTTAACCGCGAAACGAGAACTTCCCACCCGACTAGATAGACGTTCCGCAGAAGTATTCCAAGACTTACGTGAGTCATCGTCTACACGTAGTTATATGTTCGCTATGATTGTACTTGTATGCGTTATTTTCATGCTCATCGGGGGAGGCGTGATTCTATTTGTGATATTACAACCATAAGAAAATAACAAAAACATAAATAAACTTGTTCTACAGACGAGTCGCTGGTACACCGTGTAAATCAGTTGCGTGACGAACACCATTTACGATTGCCTGTGCCAACACTTTTGCAGCAGTAGCACCAATCATGCTTACTTGATATGCGTTTGTTGCCAGGTCTATATGGCGTTGCTCACGGGGACCGAGGGCGAGTGCAAATACTGTGTCGCCATCGAAAAGAGTGTGCGCAGGTCGAATGACCTGTGCCAGCCCGTTATGTGCCATTTGTGCGACTTTGTTGATCTCTTCTTTTGTGAGGGAAGCATCAGTGGCGACGACTGCGATAGTCGTGTTGCCGAAAGGACCTGCACTATCAGATGTACTCTCCGTAGACAAAGGCGGGCGTCCACCCGCTATAATCTGCTGATTTTGAGAATCGAGAATATTGCCAAATGCATTGACGACGACGAGTGCTCCAACACGAGTACCGTCAGCAAGCGTTGTACTAGCGGACCCTAGCCCTCCTTTCATAGCAAAGGCAGGGCCAAGCATCTTGCCAACCGTTGCTCCTGTTCCCGCGCCAACATTACCTTGTTGAGTTGCTTCAGTATTTGCATGCTCACAGGCACGATAGCCAGCGTCAGCATCAGGGCGCACATTGGCAACTCCAAAGGCAAGATCGAAGATGGCAGCAGCAGGCACGATTGGCACTTTTGCCACACCAACATCGTAGCCAATTTGCCTTTCTTCCAGGTAGCGCATCACGCCACTTGCCGCATCAAGCCCAAAAGCACTGCCACCTGTAAGCACAATTGCGTGGACCGAATCAACAAGATGCATGAGGCGCAGTACGTCGGTCTCACGTGTTGCTGGCGCACCTCCACGAACATCGACACCACCGATAGCTGGTGAGTCACAAAGAATGACAGTACACCCTGTTCCCGCCTCCAAATTTGTGTCATGTCCTACGCGAATACCAGGAATATCAGTGATATCGTTGTGCATGGAAATAGTCTACTTTCCTTGTAGAGATCGGTTAAGCGCGCTCAGCACGGCCTTTACTGAGGCAAGTGTGATATTTGTGTCTATCGCGGCACCGAAAAACGTCGCATCTTCCTCTGTCTGTATCTGGATATAAGCGGCAGCTTGAGCGTTCGCGCCTTGACCAAGCGCATGTTCTGCATACGAGAGCACTTTGAAGTCCGCCAAATTTCCCTGATGCAGAGCCAGTACAAACGCGTCGATTGGTCCATTACCGTGAGCACGTAGTTCGTGGGTTGTGCCGTGATAAGAAACTTGTGTCACACATTCAACAGTCGTTACACCATCGTGACCCACAGTTGTCTCTGTACGCAATGTATCGAGTGCAAACGGTGTCGTGCAGCGTAAGTATTCGCGCTCGAATGCCTGGAAAAGTTGAGTACTCGAAAGTTCCGTACCAGAGGTATCAGCGAGTGTTTTGATAACTCTGCCAAATTCGATATGCATGGCCTTTGGCAAATGGAACCCAAACTCGCTCTCCATGATATAGGCCACGCCACCCTTGCCAGACTGTGAGTTGATACGAATGATGGCTTCATACGAGCGCCCAATATCTTTGGGATCGATAGGAAGATAGGGTACTTCCCACAAAGCTCCGTAGCTGGTATCCTGCGCATTCATGCCTTTGTTGATAGCATCTTGGTGTGAACCGGAGAAAGCTGTAAATACGAGTTCGCCCGCATAGGGCTGACGTACCGGGACGGTCATACGAGTACATTTCTCGTAGACTGCCTGAAGTGCTTCGAGATTACTAAAGTCTAAGCATGGGTCTACGCCTTGCATGTACATGTTAAGTGCTACCGTCACGATATCAACGTTGCCAGTCCGCTCACCGTTGCCGAACAGTGTGCCCTCGACGCGTTCGGCACCGGCAAGAAGACCTAATTCCGTGGCCGCAACCCCTGTGCCTCGGTCATTATGGGTGTGTACACTGATAATCGCGCTTTCTCTATTGCGCATATGGCGACAGAACCACTCTATCTGGTCAGCGTGAACGTTGGGCGTGGTGATTTCGACGGTTTCAGGCAAATTCAGAATAATCTTTCTTTCAGGTGTTGGCTGCCAGATATTGACGACCGCTTCACATATTTCAAGGCCAAAATCAACCTCTGTGAGTGCAAAGCTTTCGGGCGAGTATTGGAATGTGATGTTTGTTTCAGGCAGACGCGGCACCCACTCTTTGATCAGTTGTGTACTACGGGTGGCAATGGCGACGATATCCGGTTTGTCTAGGCCAAACACAATACGACGTTGTAATGGAGATGTAGAGTTGTAGAGGTGGACAATTGCCTTTTTCGCACCGCGTATCGACTCAAAGGTGCGCGCGATAAGTTCTTCACGTGCCTGCACGATGACCTGAATCGTCACATCGTCAGGGATACGCTTCTCTTCGATGAGCCGACGAATAAACGTAAATTCAGTGTCGGAGGCCGAGGGAAAGCCAACCTCTATCTCTTTGAAGCCAACGCTCACGAGAAGTTGAAACATCTCTAGTTTCTCTTCTACACTCATGGGTGCGGGCAATGCCTGGTTGCCATCGCGCAAATCAACGCTACACCATGTTGGGGCCTGCGTGATAGAGCGCGAGGGCCATTGCCTATCGGGTAGATCAATAGTTGGGAAGGGCTGATATTTGGTGATCTGGCCCTTCTGCATGCCCTTTGGGGGCTTAGTCGGCGAAGATAGAGGTCTGTGCATGATAAAGAATTTCTCCTTGTTGTAGTATTGCTCTTTATATTACCACGCCTCGTACTCCCTTCGTCTAAAAGAAAACATGAAGAACGAGAAACAGCAAGATGGTGCGCCATACAATCGCGCACCATCTTGCTGTTTCTCGTTCTTCATGTTATTGAGGAATTGCTTGTTTCAATCGTGTCATCGTTTGAGCAACGCTTTCGTGGTTGTTATAGACCGCGGAGCCTGCAACAAGCATGTTGGCACCAGCATTCACCGCTAGCGGAATCGTTGCTTCGTGAATGCCACCATCAACCTCTATGTCACAGGTTAGATTGCCTCCGGTGATGATATGACGCAGCTTCTCGATCTTTGGAAGCATCTCAGGAATGAACTCTTGACCACCAAAACCTGGGTTGACGGTCATGATGAGTACCATGTCAAGGAGCGAAAGAATGTTCTCAAGCATACTAATAGGTGTCGATGGGGTCAGTGCTATAGCAGCTTTTTTTCCTAGAGACTTGATCTGTTGCACGATGCGATGCAGGTGTGGTGTCACCTCTTGATGCACGATGATGATGTCGGCTCCAGCTTTGGCGAATATAGGGACAAACTCCTCAGGATTTGTAATCATCAAATGTGCTTCAAGTGGTAATTTCGTACAGCCACGTACAGCCTCTACGATGGCAGGTCCCATCGTGATATTCGGAACGAAATGACCGTCCATGATGTCGATCTGGATACGCGTTGCACCCGCGGCATCCGCATCACGCACTTGTTCACCCAAGCGCGTGAAATCCGCGGAAAGAATGGAAGGAACAATGCCGATCATTGTGCCTTCCTCTGTAATTTCCCTGCGGCTGCCGTATCAAGCATCCATGTGACCTCGCCTTTTGTAGGCTGCACAATCTGGGCGGGATACTCGTCGGGCTGATATTCGCCTTCCAACACGGCTTTCACTGCGTCTTGCTTCTCGGCACCTGTCACCAGAAAGAGAACATGCGAGGCTGCATTGAGCAAACGCGGTGTGAACGTCAGGCGTGGTGGAGGTGGTTTTGGCACGGTAACAGGCATAACAAGTCTCTGTTGCTCATGGAGCGAGGGCTGGTGTGGGAAGAGCGAGGCTGTGTGTCCCTCTGGTCCCATGCCAAGCTGAATCAGGTCAAAACTCGGTACGCCCTCAGAGCCAATCGCCTGCTGCATTTCTAATGTGTACGCATACGAGGCCGCGTCACGGTCAGTTTGGTCGGCAGGCATGCGGTGAATTTGATTGGCGGGAATGGCTATCTTGCTGAGTAGCACTTGTTGAGCCATGAGAAAATTGCTTTCGGCATCATCTGGTGGTACACAACGCTCGTCTGACCAGAAGATATCTACATGTGTCCAATCAATCTGGCCGCGGTATGGTTCTTCCGCGAGCAGAGCATATAGCTTTTTCGGTGTTGAGCCGCCAGAGAGAGCAAGTGTGAAATGCCTATGTGCTGCGATAGACTCTTGAGCTATGCGCACTATATATTGTGCGGCCTCCTGACTTAGCTTCTCGGTATCAGGGTAAACGGCGATAGACATAAAAAAAACTCCTACCTACTTTATTCATGACAGTAGTTCACGTACCTCTTGCAGTGTCTCTTCGTAGAGGTGGTCGCGGCTGATGATTTCCAGTTCGTCGTGCAAGAGTGTACTTACCTTGCGTGTTGCCGCCGTGCTCACAGTACGTTGTGGGCGTGTCTCGTTTTCGAGTGCGACCGAAGTGAGAACATGGTCAGGATTGTCTTCACGATTAATGGTAAAGATAGCTCGTTTGCCGCTAGCAGTACCCGTTATCCGAACCATGCAGAGAGAGCCAGGACGCATATCAGAACGTACACGAGGGCGAATATAGAGATTTGCTTGTGTACGGCTACTTGCTCGCGCAGGTTTACTCCCATTTGTGCTTGGTGGTAGTGCTGCGAGTGCACCCGTAGGACGTATCATGTGCCAAATGTGAGTGCCAGTAGCCGAGTCATGCTCATCTTGTGCGTTTGCGGTATTGGGATCATAGTGCCAACCTAGCTGCATTTCTAACCAACCTGCGAGCAAAAGAGCACATGTTGCATTAGGTGAAACATCTCCTTGTTCAGTTTGTGTAGGCTCTGCAAATGGCCCTGCCGCATGTTCGATCTCGATAGTGGAAATACCAGCGAGATAAGGTCTATATTCCGCCGCGTCGAAGAATTGCGCTACTAATTCACGCCAAGGAGTGATGCGTCCCCAATTAAGATCGCTTAGTCCACTTTCTGGAAATGTTTGCGCGAGCGTTGAAAGTGTACGTATGCTCTCTTCTGGTGTTGTAAAGCTGCTAGAGTCAACAATAATTCTACTACTTAGTTTTGAAAGAGCCTCAAATAGTGCAGGATTATGGGGTGGATCGTTCAGCCACCATAGATAAACAGGAAGATGAGGTTTGATTAGAGGCTGAGCAATGTTAGCGATAGAACGAACCGCAGAACCATGAGCCATGAGCGTGACTTGCTCGAAGGTGTGACGTGTCACGTCAGAAATGACGGGAAACGAGCGCGTTGTGATCCATGTTGCAACCATATCAGGAGCATCGCTATCAAGAATAAGTATGGTGACACGGGCAATATGTGTGCTAGAGAGATCACGAATAAGCGTACTTGCGCGTTGTGCTGCTTCAATATCAGAAACACACACAACGAGGTTTAGCACACTTGTGCGTACATTAACGTTTTGACTTGTACGCACATTGTCGGAAGACATGCGCCAGAGATGAGCTAGCTCATCATCAACGTGTTCGGTTGGTACCTGTTTCCCAGCCCACGGTAGGCGAGGTCCTACCAAATTAGAGGTATCCTTGACCATTCACATTTCCCCTTCATCGTTATGAACGCCGTTGTTCATACTACTATACACCGTTGTAATGTATTTTCGTCAGCGCGAGTCATCTTGTGAAGGGCAAATGGGTACATCTATGGACGACGCCATCGATGCCCATCACGCCAAATGAACTCATCAGCGTATTGGGGGCCCCATGTGCCGGACTCATATGTCAAGATTGACTCGCGTGGCTCGTTCTTCCACTCGTCAAGGATGCCTTGTATGAACGTCCATGCCGCTTCTACCTCGTCACGTCGTGTGAAGAGCGTGGCGTCACCAAGCATACAGTCGAGGATGAGCCGCTCGTATGCCTCAGGTTGTTGTCGTACAAAGGAAGAGCCATAGAAAAAGTCCATATTCACAGGGCGAATTTGCAGGTCCGTACCCGGCACCTTCGCGCCAAACTTGAGCGAGATACCTTCGTCTGGCTGAATTCGCAATGTGAGAACGTTTGGTTCCATCTGGCCCTGTGCCTCGTTTGTGCGCTTAAAGATCATAAGCGGTGCTTGTTTAAACTGGATCGCGATCTCGGTAACGCGTTTTGGAAGATGCTTGCCTGTGCGCAGGTAGAAGGGAACTCCGGCCCAGCGCCAGTTATCAATGTACATCTTCATTGCCATATAGGTTTCGGTTGTCGAGGTAGGTGATACGCCTTTTTCTTGCAGATAGCCAGGAACCTGATGTCCTGCAACCCAGCCAGGGCCATACTGAGCACGAATGGTGTGTGTCTGTACATCGCGTCCCGCAAGTGGTTGCAGAGCGTGTAATACTTTCACTTTTTCATCACGTACCGAGTTACCATCAAAGGCAATAGGCGGTTCCATCGCAACGAGTGTGAGCAATTGCAGCATATGGTTCTGCACCATATCACGAATCGCCCCCGACTCTTCGTAGTAACCACCACGTCCTTCAAGCCCCAGGTTTTCCGCCACAGTGATCTGTACGTTATCAACATAACGACGGTTCCACACTGGCTCAAAGATGCCGTTGGCAAGGCGGAAGACCAGGATATTTTGTACCGTCTCTTTGCCTAGGTAGTGGTCGATACGGTAGACTTGCTCTTCCTTAAAAACTTTCGCTACAATACGGTTTAGCTCACGGGCTGAGGCGAGATCATGACCGAACGGCTTTTCAATAATGATACGAGTCCACCCTTTACGGTTACGGTTCAAGCCAGCCGCGCCGAGACGTTGAATAATTTCGGGATACTGGCTTGGTGGGGTAGACAGGTAAAAAATGCGATTGCCACTTGTACCGCGTTCCTGATCGAGCTTATTGAGCAGCGTATTCAGCTTATCATAGCCCTCTGGATCGGTGAAGTTTGATTGTAGGTAGTGAATACCAGAGGCAAAACTATCCCATACCTGCGGATTCACCGGCTTTTGCCGCGAATACTCGTTGATGGAATCGAGTGCCTGCTGACGAAACTCCTCATCGCTGTAGGGTCGGCGCGCGAAACCTACGACGGAGAAGCCTGCTGGCAAGGGATGCTCCAGCGCGAGACTATAGAGCGCTGGTAGTAGCTTGCGATGTGTTAGATCACCCGTTGCCCCGAAGATGACCATCACACATGGTTCTGTACTTTGTTTGATGCGTAGCCCCTCACGAAAGGGGTTGGGCGCCTCGACTACGCTTCGCTGAGGCATGAAACATCTCCTAGTATAAAAACTGTCTTGCTGTAAACATTGAATATCAACTGTATTGTATGTCCCTTGAACTCTTTTGGCAATGATATGTGACTTTTGCTGTATCTGTTTCCAAACTCCTGTACGGGTCTGCTTTAGCACACCCTCTTCGTACTGTAGAAGTCGAAGAGGGTGTGCTAAAGCAGACCCGTACAGGAAGGAGTTAACGTGCAGTTTGGCCTTCTTTAATGCCTTGTTGTTTGCTCTTGATGTCGTTGAACAACTGATGGAACGCGTCGGCGAACTTTTTGACGCCCTCTTCCAGTAGTTGTTGTGTCACCTGATTATAGTGAATACCTTCAGCTTCAAGCGCGGTGAAGATATCCTTTGCGCCTTGTAGATCGTTTTCGATAGTGACGCGAGCATTGCCGTGATCGCGGAAGTTCTCGACGGTCTCAAGAGGCATTGTGTCAACAGTGTTAGGTCCAATCAACTCTTCTGCATAAAGAACGTCGCGGTATGCTGGATTCTTAGTGCTGGTGCTAGCCCATAATGGTCGCTGTAGGTTCGCACCCGCTTGTTTAAGCGTGTCGAAGCGTGGTGAACCAAAGATGCGTTTGAACTCCTGGTAGACGAGTCGCGCATTGGCAATGGCAGCTTTACCTTCGAGTGCTTTGAGTCTTTGCTGCTCGTTGGTGTCGCTCGTCGCCTTAATTTTATCTTCTAATAATTGGTCAACAAGTGTATCGACGCGACTGACAAAGAAACTGGCGACGGACGCAATCTTGTTGATCGCCTCACCACGTCCATTACGCTCTTCCAATCCGCTCAAGTAGGCGTCAGCAACAGCGCGATAGCTATCAAGCGAGAAGATCAGCGTCACGTTGATGCTTATTCCTTCGCTAATGGCCTGCTTAATCGCTGGAATGCCCTCAGGTGTGGCGGGAATCTTAATCATCAAGTTTGGGCGGTCAACCATTTTCCAGAAGCGGCGAGCCTCTGAGAGTGTGCCTTCGGTATCGTGCGAAAGATCAGGTGAAACCTCAAGGCTCACATAACCATCTTGTCCCTCAGTTCGCTCAAAAACTGGACGCAACATGTCGGCAACGGTGCGAATGTCTTGGATGACAACCGCTTCGTAGACCGCGCTGGTGTCCTTGCCCTCATTGAGAAGCTGAGTTATTTGCTCATCATAGGCATGTCCGGTGCTGATTGATTTGCCGAAAATGGATGGATTCGAGGTGACGCCAGCGATTCCGTCATCTGTAAGAATGTGCTGGTATTGACCTGATTGTATCTGAGCGCGATCAACATTGTCGTACCAAACGCTCTGTCCCAATTGCTGAAGTTCTTGTAATGGATTGCTCATGGAAATCCTCCTTAGATACGGCACTATTTTTTCTCATATGCCTGTATCCTGTTCTGTAATATACTGTGTCTGGCATAGTCCATTATGCCTGCTAAAGTGTTTTCTTTCACAAATTTGTGTACTACTCTATAGAGTACACGAACACAAGCCCTCTCAAGACACACATTTGTATGAGTAGAGCGTCAAAAAAGTTTTTGTGTTACGAACACGTTGCCAGGTCCCTCAGTAATAAAGGCACATAAACACATTCTATTACAACCCCGCAGGGTATTTCTATTATTGTATCTTGTACACTAACATAGACATTGTACCACATAGGGGAAGCAATGCAAAACTCATCATATGATACTCTTGTATGATGAAAGAAGAGAGGATACGATAAAAGAGAAAAACAAAGAGGTGTTACAATGCCAAAACTCGAAACTCAGCATCTACTCTTTTTCCCTTTCTCATTAGTACTGAAAAAGATGACATTGCACAACAAATCTCAACTTGCGGGACATATTGGAGCACATGTCCCTGAGAATTGGCCGGGGCCAGATCTCGCGGATGCTTTGCCTTTTTTCATAGGACAAATGGAAAAGGACTCGTCTGGCAGCATTTGGGATGGAATCATTCTTTCCAAACTAGATCAAGTAGTCATAGGCGATATGGGGTTTATGGGAGGACCAGACGAGGCGGGAGCCGTTGAGATTGGATATAGTATTGTTCCTGCATATCGCAATCGTGGATGTGCGACAGAAATGGCACAAGCACTCATTACATGGGCTTTTCAACAATCAGATATTCTTATTGTTGTTGCTGAATGTCTTCAAAATAACATCGGCTCTATTAAAGTGCTAGAAAAGCTTGGAATGCGCCGTGTAGCATCGCATGATGACCTGCTCACATGGGAAGTTCGTCGAGAAGATTGGCAAGAGCAGATAAGATAGCATTGTAAGGAAAGGGGAAACACAAATGAGTTCCTTTGGTTGGGACCAGATGGCTACATGGTGGGATGAGAAGATGGGTGACGAAGGTGATCTCTGGCATCGAACTTTGATTGATCCAACACTACTTCGGCTTGTTGGAGAGGTGAAAGGGATGCGCGTACTGGACCTTTGCTGTGGCAATGGCTACCTGAGTCGTCGCTTTGCTCGTCAAGGTGCTACTGTTGTTAGTGTGGATGCCAATGCACCACTTGTTGAACGAGCTTACGAGCGAGAGAACCAGGAGCCTCTTGGTATAACGTATCATGTAGCGGATGCTGCTCATTTAGATATGTTGCAAGACAGCGTGTTTGACCTCGTTGTTTGCAATATGGCTCTTATGGATATTGAAAATGCGACGGGCACGATTCAAGAGGTTGCTCGTGTACTTCAGTCGCAAGGTCGTTTTGTAGCTAGTCTGTCTCATCCTTGTTTTGATAAAGTGAACGCTTCCGGTTGGGTTATTGAGCATATGTATCCAACGACCACCGTTTGGCGTAAAATAAACCGCTATCGTGAAGTCTCTGTCGCCGATTTGCCGTGGAAGAATGCACCAGATGAGGTTGTCTATACACATAGCTATCATCGGCCTCTGTCCTGGTATTTCCGTATCTTGCGATCTGCTGGGCTAGTTGTTGCCTCTTTGGAGGAACCTGAACCAACCGATGAATTGGTAGCAAACTCGCATCAAGGACTGTGGCTTGCTGAGATACCTCTTCATTGTGTTATTGAAGCTTGGAAGGTTAAGGGGGTAATAACTAGTTCTAAATATTCTTGACAGATATAGACATAGTATGCCAAAATATGGACATGAAGTTAAGTCAGTACGCTAAACAAACAGGTATCAGTTATAAAACCGCGTGGCGATGGTATAAAGCTGGCACCTTGGACGCCTATCAAACGGAGACAGGAACCGTCATTGTACGTGATGCATCAAACACCAAACCTGTTACGGGACGTATCGCCTTGTATGCGCGCGTTTCATCTGTAGGACAAAAGGACGACTTAGAGCGTCAGATTATACGTCTCAAAGATTACGCCGCCGCCAGAGGCTATCAAGTCTCCAAAGAAGTCACGGAAATTGCGTCAGGTCTCAATGACACGCGTCCCAAACTTGAAAAGTTGTTAACTGATACCAGTATTGGTACGATTGTGGTTGAGAATAGAGATAGGCTAACCCGTTTCGGCTCTCACTACATCGAAACACTCTTAGCAGCACAAGGCCGTCATGTCGAGATGATTTTTCAGAGTGCTACAGGCGATGAACTCGTGGACGACTTTGTAGCTGTGATAACCAGTATGTCGGCTCGTATCTACGGGCGTCGTCAGAGTAAGCGACTTGCTGAAAAAATCAAGCAGTGTGTTGAGCAGGTCATGCAAAGTGAGGAAGAATAAGATGCTCATTACACGTGGCTATCGGGTCGAGATAGACCTTAATAACGAACAAAGAACACACTGTATGAAACATTGCGGCGCAGCTCGCTTTGCATATAACTACGCACTACGTCGCAAGCAAGAATGTTATAAAGCAGGACTCAAAGCACCTACTGCAATTGATTTACACAAAGAAATCAACGCTCTCAAAAAAGATGCCCCCTGGATGTATGAAGTGAGCAAGTGCGCATTTCAGGAGGGATTGCGAGATGCTGACGATGGTTTCAAGCACTTTTTCCGTAAGTGCCGACTCAAGAAAGAGGGCAAGCACAAGGGCAAATGTGGCTATCCCAAATATAAGTCACGCAAGAAGCAGATAGGCAGCGCACGTTTTACAGGAACCATGAACGTGTATTCTAACGCTATTCAGTTGCCACGTTTAGGCATGATACGCTTGAAAGAACATGACTACTTGCCTGTGAACACCAAGATAGGAAGTGCTACTCTTTCTGAACATGCAGGTCGCTGGTACGTGTCCATCTGTGTGCATGAGCAAGTCAAAGAACCGACGAAAGCAACAGGTGAGGCTATCGGGGTAGACCTGGGCATTAAGACGCTTGCTACGCTTTCAGATGGACGTACATTCGACAATCCAAAGGCACTGAGAAAGAAAATCAACGCTTTAAAACGCGCCTCACGTAAGCATTCACATAAGAAGAAAGGCTCCAACAATCGCCGTAAAGCCAAGCAGAAACTAGCACGTGTGCATGTGCGTATTGCCAACATTCGGAAAGACGCACTCCATAAGGCAACAAGTGCAATCGTGGCGAGAACCAAGCCTGATTGTGAACGTCCTTCTGTGATTGTGCTAGAAGACTTGAACGTATCGGGGATGCTCAAAAACCATACGCTAGCCAGGGCGTGTGCTGACGTTGGCTTGTATGAGTTCGAGTGTCAAATACTCTACAAAGCGGCGTGTGCTGGCGTTGAGGTCAAACTCGCCTCGCGCTGGTTTCCTTCCTCTAAGACGTGCCATTGTTGCGGATGGGTGAAAGAGGACTTGACGCTAGCGGAGAGAGTCTTTGCCTGTGAGGACTGCGGTAATGTCACAGATCGAGACTATAACGCCGCAAGGAATTTAGCGGCGTTAGCATAACAAGAATTGGAGTACCGCAAGTTTTGCGGGAATTGACGCCTGGGGATATCTTGTTAGACACGGGACTCCATGCAGAGGTAGAGGAACCAGGAACCAACCGTCAGATAGGGCCATGTCCTATTTGTCTAAGTATTGGAGAACGGAAGGTAGATCGTTTTTGTAAATGCCTCTTACGATCTACTACTTCGCTTATCCT
>CAZZVE010000085.1:0-20360 GCA_964657325.1 uncultured Ktedonobacterales bacterium | reverse complement strand
GAAGCCGTCACGACGCGAAGGATGTAATTTTCTTCGAGCATGGCCCCCGCGCATAACATATTCAACGCACTGAGAACACGTAAGTGTCTAATTTATACGATGTATTGATAGAGAGATGCGTATAGAGCACATTTGTTGGGTCTATACGCATTTCACATGTAAATGGTTTGAGATATTGTTAATTTGTAGTCAATTTGCTGAAGTGGTCGAAATCTTCTTTGGATTGCTTACGCTTATTAAGTGCTGCATAAGCTCTACCCCTTCCATGATAGGCGTTGGCATAGTTGGGATTGAGAGCAATCGCACGGTCATAATCAGCAATTGCTTCATCATACCTTTTGAGTTCGGATTTTGAGAGTCCTCGTCTAAAATAAGCATCAACGTTTTTTGAGTCAATGGTAATCGCATGGGTATAATCAGCAATTGCTTGATCGTATTGCTTAAGACTATCGTACGTATTACCTCTTCCAGTGTAGGCTCGTAGATAGTTAGGGTTTATAGCTATAGCGTTCTCGAAATCAGTAAGAGCTTGAGCGTATTGCTGGTTAGCGGTGTGTTTTAGACCTTCTTGACACCATTCCTCTTCAGTTGGTGAACTAGGTCCATAGCGGCGTAGATGAGGATAGTGTTTGTTGTAGTAAGGCGGTTGAGGAGCACTTCTTATTTTTTGTTCTTCAGTTTGTCGAATAGGTATGTCGAGAGCTTGGATAAGGTTCTTCAAAGCATCCTCATACGAAATAGGAGAGAGGAAGCTGATAATATGAAGAGTGTCAAGATCGTCACGAGTTTCACATGCTCGGTAAAGTAGAGGAATAATGTGCTTGCCTATAGACGAATGCTTGTGCTTCCACGCGAGATCAATCTCGCTATTAACCCATTTAGAAGTCATCGAGTCGGGGGAGAGAACAACGATAAAAATAGGCCGAGCTTTTATTTCCTGCATAATTTTGGGCCACCAGCTATCGCCCCCTTGAAGTCCTCCTCCTGAATCATACCAGACAGCATTTTCATCAGCTAGCACATGACGAAGGTCTTTAATCAATCGCAGACAGAAGTCATTGTCTATATGGCTATGGCTGACAAAGATGCTAGTGGATGAAGATGTGACCATGTGGCTACCCCCACTCTTTATTCAAGGATATCAGAGTTCTTGTAAACATTATTCTGTTAAGTTATGCACATTCTTCTGTTGAAAAAACGACACTCCACCTGAAGCAATTACAATCAGTGCAAGCGCGATCAATGCGCGTAACCCCGTCGTCTCTTTTAAGACGATAAAGCCAACGAGCGCGGCAATGGCTGGCTCTAAACTCATGAGCACGCCAAAGACACGTGCTGGCAGTCTGCGTAGTGCTTCTAGTTCGAGCGTGAAGGGAATCACGGTAGAGAGTATCGCCACACCAACACCTAGAAGCAGAATTTTTGGATTAAGTAATGTAGCCCCACCGCTCCAAATTCCAAGAGGCAATAGCACAAGTGCTGCTACGCACATGCTCAATGCAAGTCCACTATTGCCCTCGAATGTGCGTCCAATGCGCACATTGAGCAGAATATACGCACCCCAACAACCCCCTGCTAACAGTGCAAGCCCTACGCCTAACGGATCAATTGTTGTGTTGCCAAAGGGTGCAAGTAACACAACACCAGCCGCAGCGAGACCAGCCCACAAGAAGTCACGACGTTTCCGCGATGCAAACACGCTCACACTCAACGGTCCAACAAATTCCAGCGTTACCGCGATACCAAGCGGGATGCGCGCGATAGCAGCATAAAATGCCGCGTTCATACACGCAATCGCTAGGCCAAATAGCACAATTAACAGGTAATCGGCACGTGAGTAACCACGAATGCGTGGACGCGCCATGAGCAGAAATATGAACGCACCAAACCCAACGCGTAAAAACACGGTCCCGCTTGAGCCAATTGCCTGAAACAATCCCTTCGCCAGTGCCGCTCCAACCTGAACCGATACAATCGCAAGTAGTACAATCACAGGTGGTGGTAATGCGTGTAAGACTCCACTCTGTGAACTCGTTCTATGTGTAAGACGCGTCCATACGCGTGTAAGTCTCCAGGAGGAGGACGTGTGCATATGGGTAAGATGTTTGCTCATGTTGAATGTATTTCCTATACTCTTTTATTAGATATCGAATTTGCGCGCTTTCGCGTCCTCGTTATCATGTTCTCTTGACTTAGCCTCAAGACATTCTTGAAATCTTTTCACAACTCTGGATATTCCAGGCTTTCTCAGGTCCAAAACGTATGCGGTATCCGAGACATCATAAAGTGGCGAAAAGAAAAGCTTTCGTATAAGTATATCCCCATGCTCTGATGTCGCGTCCGCATATATCTTCTTTATGTATCTGTCAGGATATTGCTGACACCAATAATCTAACACTGCTCCTAAGACCTTGTTCAGTTGCTCAGGATGGTCAGGGTGTATCACTATGCTTTCTGCAAGAAGCGTATATTCGCCTTTGCGCTCATAGCTCTCTACTTCATCAGGATGTATTGATATCTCTTTTCGTTCACCTTTCAGAACTGACAATATTACCTTCTCGTGCAAAGGGACTAAACTAATATAAGCTAACACAGTATCTCTATTTCCACTCTCAAAAGATAAAAGGGTAATTTTTGTGTTTTTCTTAGCCCACGATATATACAGTCCTATGTCGCCCACAAGGTTGTCTTTATAGACCTGTAAATCGAGCTTTAAAACAGCAGGTAAATCAGATATCTTCTGCCAGGCAACCTCTGTAGCTACCTGCTGCCTCTCTTCTCCGTGTGTTTTCCCTGACTCGCTGCTACCTATCTTTTTCCTTATGATGCCTTTGATATCACTCTCATTGTACAACGCACCTCTTTCTCTTAGCTCAGGCAAGGTTTTCCTAATCTTTCCCTCTCTTGCATGTCGATAAAAGGTGTTTGCTGAAAGTCCGGCTTCTACATACAACTTTATAGCTTCTTCTGACTCAATCATATTTTTGCTCATTGAGACCTCTTATGTTAACTACCGTTGCTGATAGTTAAATGTAACCACTTCCCATCCCTTTTACAAATAGAGGCTATTTGCTCTTGAAATTGTTAGAAATAGAATCTATAATCTCTTTGATAGTTGTAAAAATGAAACTTAAATAAAAGTAATAATTTTAGTGGAGAAAATCATACATGCAACCAATCCTAAAAACACATCTTCAGAAGCCAACACTCGTACAACTACGGGAACAATGTGGAATGAGTCAGATGCAGGTAGCACAAGCATCGGGTGTACGTCTATGTCGCGTGGCATGGATGGAGAACGGCATTGAGTCGTCACATAGAGATATCCTTATGGTCCTCTCTGTCTACTCACACAAGTTAGGGCAACACTACCACGTTGAAGATATTGATGGGGTGAATATGCGAGGGAGAGATAGGTAATGGTTCGCTGGAAACTTAAGGAGGTTATCGCAGAGAAAAAACTGAACATGAGGCAGGTGGCACAACGTTCAGGAGTATCTTATAGCCAAATAAAACAGTTCTGTCGCAACCCTTATCAAGATGCTACCGTTCGCACACTAGACAAACTTGCTGAAGCACTTGACGTTTCTTATGCCGAATTGATCGAGAGCGAACATGTGTAAGACGCGTCAACTAATTCTGAGTTGGATGGGCGAACATTTCGGTTTTATTGACGAAACGCGTAACCCTAATATAAACAATATACAGGAAAATGACATCGCTCACACAGGTCAAAAAGCACCTAACTTAAGTGCTACGGCTGCCAAGAAGCATACAAATGCTAGAAGTGCTGCCCAGACACCAACAATGTGGAACCGCTCTGCGTGATTGATAAGCTCTTTCCAGTTCTTGGGTGGGTTATCAATCGACCAATCAACTGTAGCACTGTTGATAGGAACAGTACCGACGACTCTAATCAATGTCCAGATGATGATAGCAAGTACTCCTACGCACCGGAACAAAAAGCCAGAGTCAAAACCATTGAGAAATGTTACGGCAAGCCCTGACAATGCGACTGGTATAAAGAAGGCAGGTACTAGCACACGTAGTTTCAGGACCAACGCCTTGCGGAACTTGAGTTGCGAGAGTTCATCCATAACCTCGGCTGACGTGCTCAGACCATAGTGGATTACGAACTCGATGCCTGCCAGCATACCAGCGAAGAACACGTTCACGAAGTCGAGGATGGTGATAAGATTCATGTTTCTTTTTTCCTTTCGTTTTATACTGCTTAGCAAGAGGTAAGAATGCATACCTCTACACAACACCCTTTGGAAGCAGACCGAAGCGATCACCCATCCCTGGCCCGATTTCGGCGACGTTCGCGATGATCTGTTGAAGCTGTGCCTCGAAACGATCTGGCTCGCCTTCGGCAAACCCGCGTTTTAGACTTTGCTCGAATTGCTCCACTACAGAAACCAGTGTATTTGAGATGTCTCGGCCCTCATCAGTGAGATAGACTTTGACAGTGCGGCGGTCTTCACGATTATGTCGCCGCTCCACGAGCCCATTCTGCTCCAACCGTGTGATAATGCCTGTCGCTGCAGGAGGATCAACACCACGATTTTGACTCATGGTACCGATGGGCTTGTAGCGCTAGTGCTGCTCTTTGTCAGTCAGCTATACATTAGGAGCAAGCCGCAAAAGCTCAAAGCAGAGCCCACAGTTAATACGAAATATAATTCCCCCATATATCACAAAGCTGCCAGTACCCGGTTGCTTATAAGTACAGGTTTTCTCATCCTGCTATTCATCGTCGGCTTCATAATACCGACACATCATAATACAGGCGTTCGCTCATCAGCGTCTGTGTACATATTTCTTGGAATCCTTGCTGCATTAATCTTCTTAAGGGAGTTTAATAGGTATCGTAAGAAGTGAACCATAGATTTCCCGAGGCTCTCACGTGATGAAAGTATACGTAAAAACTAGTAGTTTTTACGTATACCACAGAGAGATGTAAGAAGCGGAAGTAGTTCAACCATTCTTTAAGCTAAACAACGACCTCTACCCAACATTCCTCTCGTAATAATTTTCGTGAATAGGTCAGAACACCTACGCTAATCGTACTACCTGTGTGGAGATAATTGTGCCGACTGTTATTGGCGTTGTCACATATAGAGCAGGTGCTGCTGCGGTTAACTGACTTAATAGGATTGGAATCAGAAGACCTAAAGTTTCTCTACTCACTGCCGATAGAGGATAAGGGGACAAGGGAGGGGAAAGCCCAGGAACTACCAAGTCGACTCATACGATACGTATGGGTCGGCTTGTATTTTTGGTTCAAAGCACTACAGAAATAGAACATGTCTGTAGACAAAATTTGAGATAAGACATTGCTGAAATGAGCAATGTCCCGCTCGTAAAATCGGATAAGAGATCGCCTCATGAATACGTAAAAACGGCTATTCTATAGTCGTGGTGGGGTAACACGTAGTGGAACAGAGATTCGAGCACTATGTATCAGGTAGTAGTTTTTTCTAAAGCAAGCATACTGTTCGCATCGGATGGATAGGGAATGCTTGCGAACATACGCTCGACTAGTACTTCTGTACGAATCGTTGCATAGTAGAGGCTAACACTGTATACTCCTTGCAACTTATTCAGGTTTTCGGATAATACACACGAATACGGGTGATGACTGAGACAAAGCAACTTAAGCAATATGTACGCGATGAGTGCAACGCCACCGAGTAAAAGAAGCAGCATGACAAACCGCGACGTATAGGTTTCACGCTGAACAAGGAAAAAGCACAACCTGAACAATAAAATCAGGACTCTTATACTTGGACCATTTTTTTCGCTACAATATGAACGGTCTTAAACGCTCTATTTGTACTTTTAAACTTAAGAATAGTCAGTCGCTCAGTTTCAATGGCTACATATACATGCAATTGATTGAAGGTAGAGGGTAGGTGCGATGGATTATACACTTCGACTACAGGACGGAACAGAAATTCCTGGTACATCCCCAGTCGTCGTCATCGGACCCAACGGTTCCGGCAAAACTCGACAGACACGTCAGTTGTCCGCTAACGCACCGAGAGAATTTGTGAATGCGCTTCGTAATACGCGTGTCAGTTCCGACCTTCCAGCAATGGGGTACGACGCAGCACGGAATAACTTTGCCTCTCAGCGCGCTCAAACACAGCAAACACCATGGGAACTTGCATCAGACTTTGATATGTTGCTATCCCAACTTTTGGCACAAAATGCGTCTTCCGCAATAGAGTACACTACTAAAATTCGGCGGCTTGGTCACCAAGCAGGTATGCCGCCTATGACATCATTGAATCAAGTTGAGGATATCTGGCGTGAAGTCTACCCTGGCAGAGAGCTGCTTTGGCGAGATTGGAGGCCTCTTGTTACGAGCGTAACATCAGGCTCATCAGTAGAGTATAGCAGCACTCAGATGAGTGATGGCGAGAAAGCAGCTCTCTATCTTGCCAGTAGAGTCATTAGTGCCGAACCTGGCATTCTTGTTATAGATGAACCAGAAACCCACCTTCACTCGCTTTTAGCCATACAACTGTGGAACGCCCTGGAAAAAGCTCGTCCAGATTTACGCTTTGTTTACGTAACGCACGATCTTCCGTTCGCCCTTTCTCGACAACATCCACGTTTTATTCTCGCAAGTCCAACTGCAGGCTTACGGGTTCTCGACCTTGCTGATGACTTACCGAATGATGTAACAGAAGCATTGCTCGGTGCCGCGTCTTTGTCATTTTATGCCTCGCGGATCATATTTTGTGAAGGCGAAGAGACAAGTTATGATGCGAAACTTTATAATGCGTGGTTTTCATCGAGAGACACGGTTGTAAGAAACGTAGGTAGCTGTCAGATGGTAATACGCTGCGTCGAAGCATTACGGAAATCTAAAATTGCTAGTTCTCTCGCTGTCGAAGGTATCGTTGATCGAGACTTTCATCCTGCGGAGTTTCTGGTGGCGATGCCTCTAGGTATTCATGCGTTAAAAGTTCACGAGGTCGAAAGTCTTTTCTGTCTGCCAGAAATCCTAGCTGCCGTTGCCAAATATCACGGAGGATCGTTCTCGCAAGAGGAATACTTACGGCTTCTTGCTGACAATACTATAGATTCGGAGCGCCATAAGGTAATTATCGAAAGATGGAAGAGACGACTGGAGCCGAAGCTTACCGGCCTGGTCTCAACAATAAGCACCAAGTCAAAACCACTCGACGAAATTGTCAAGGATATTCCGGCGACGTTTGATTATACTAAATGGTCGTTTTCTCCCGCGACAATGCTTGAGGAAGAAAAGCAGCGAGTTGAATCTGCATCTCCAACCGATTCGGTTTATGAGTTTTTGGCTCTCATGCCGGGAAAAAAGTTTATCGCAGTTGCGGCAAGAAAGTTAGATATGACAGACAAGGGGTATGTTGATCTCGTAATCCGCGCGCTCACTGGGACTGAGGGAGCTGTCTCTAATCTTGGTGTCGAACTACGGCAAATCCTTAAGGTATATTTGCCACTCGAAGCAATCGCATCAAGCCCGGCAACGATTGATGCTGAGCCAATACTTCGATAGCTCAGTAAGGAGGGGCTTTACATACAAAAATTGGCCTATCTTGCTCATATCGTTCGCAGTATTTTCTCTTAGAGAAGTGTTTTGAAAGGCTATGAGCTCCAAATTGTGTGCAATTTGTGATGTCTTCGATGATATATAATGCTGTCAGAACATAAGAAGGAACGCAGGGTTAATCCTCGGGTGTTTACTCGTTCTAAAACTATCATTGTTATACATCACGAAACTCAAGCACCCGTTGTTGAGTGTGGGTAGGTAGAAACGTTGCTAGAAGGATAATTGCGCCACTTATGAAAGAGTCCACCATTAAGAACCATGCCAGCTTCATCTGGTCGGTCGCTGATCTTCTCAGAGGCGACTACAAGCAGTCTGAGTACGGCAAAGTAATCTTGCCGCTAACAGTCCTTCGTCGGCTCGACTGCGTCTTAGAACCTACAAAGGTAGCCGTACTAGAACGCGTAAAGAAGCTCCAAGGGCGAGTTGAGAACATCGAGCCAGTCCTATGTGCCATCGCGAACGAGCAATTTTTTAACACTTCACCGCTCGACTTCCGACGCCTGCTTGATGACCCAGGTCAGCTTGCCGGAAACTTAGAGGCGTACATAGCCAGCTTCTCGTCCAGTGCGCGGGATATCCTTGATAAGTTCGACTTTAACACTCAGATCGCACGCCTTGATCGAGCAAACCTACTCTATCTAGTCATCTCGCGCTTTGCTGAGATTGACCTTCACCCCTCGGTAGTGTCCAATCTTGAGATGGGCTACCTTTATGAGGAATTGATACGGCGATTCTCGGAACTATCAAATGAGACGGCCGGCGAGCACTTCACTCCCCGCGAAGTAATCCGACTTATGGTGAACCTGCTCTTCGCCGAGGATGATGAGGCACTGACGGGGCCGGGGGTTGTGCGAACGCTCTTCGACCCAGCCTGCGGCACTGGCGGCATGCTCTCGGTCGCAGAGGACCATCTCCGTTCGCTGAACCCGAGCGCACGACTGGAAGTTTTCGGGCAGGAGTTGAACGACGAAACGTATGCCATCTGTCGTTCAGACATGATGCTGAAAGGCCAAGATGTGTCTCATATTGTCTGTGGCAACAGCTTCACCGAAGACGGTCATGTAGGCCGTACCTTTGACTACCTTCTTGCCAATCCGCCGTTCGGCGTTGAATGGAAGAAAGTAGAAAAAGAGGTGCGCCGCGAGCACGAAAAGGGCTTTCATGGACGTTTCGGTGCTGGGCTACCTCGTGTCAATGACGGCAGCTTCCTCTTCCTTCAGCACATGATTTCAAAGATGAAGTCTCCTGCTGAAGGCGGTAGTCGGTTGGCCATCGTCTTCAATGGCTCGCCATTATTCTCTGGAGGGGCAGGTTCAGGGGAGTCTGAAATCCGTCGATGGATTATCGAGAATGACTGGCTGGAGGCAATCGTCGCTCTGCCTGATCAACTGTTCTATAACACTGGTATTTCAACGTACTTCTGGATCGTCACAAATCGTAAGCAAGCAGAGCGTCAGGGCAGAGTCCAATTGATCGACGTTCGTGATTACTGGACCAAGACGCGCAAAAGTCTGGGCGAGAAGCGTAAAGAGATAGGCAGCGAACAGATTGCTGAAGTCACTCAGTTATACAGCGACTTTGTCGAGAATGACTGCGTCAAAATCTTCCCGAATGAGGTTTTCGGCTACCAGCGCATTACGGTCGAACGGCCTCTTCGTATGCGTTGGGAGATAACTGGCGATACTATTGCTCAGCTTGTACGGTCTAAGCAGTGGATGAAGCTAAGTCCGAATGAGCAGGCAAAAGTCACTGAGAAACTCCGATCATTAGAGGAGACGAGATCAATAGATTATGTAGATATTGTGGAAATGCTGGGGGTGATACCTAAAGCAATTGAGAAGCTATTGTGGGAGATTCTCTCAGTGCCTGATACTGAAGCCCCAATATTCATAAACCAGAAAGGTACGCCTGAGCCGGACCCAAATTTACGTGACAACGAGAACGTTCCGCTCCCTTCGTTCCCTATCAGATGGGAAGAGAATCTCGATAAAAGGCTCGCTAGCCTCGAATACCGTGCAGCAGTTGATGACTATGTTGCCGTCGAGGTACTACCATATGCAGCCAATGCATGGATAGATTATAGCAAGACTAAGCTCGGCTATGAAATTCCCTTGACTCGCCACTTCTACAAATACATTACATCTCGACCGTTGAAGGATATTGACGCCGATATCAAGGCACTTGAAGTAGAAATCCAAGTTCTTCTGCAGGAGGTGACGAAATGAAGCCTTTTGTGGTGTTGGAGCCATATATCCAAGATTCCCTGGATAACTGGCGAATAGTTTCTCTACATCAGATAAGTACATTGCGGAATGAAGTTAATGTAACAGGAGAGGTGCCTCTCTTGTCGCTCTTATCCTCTGGTGATCTTGTTGACCGAGATGCCAACAATCAGCCTCCTTCTCCAGATTATCTATTTAAGTATGGACTAGTTCAGCCGGGTGATTTGGTGGTTAACCCTATGTGGCTTAATGGAGGTGGTATTGGTGTCTCCAATCGATACGGTGCTGTTAGCCCCGAGTATCGGATTTATCGTCTAAATAAAATGATGCACCCTCGTTACGTGCATCATTTGCTTAGAAGTAGTCCCTATCTATCTCAGTACAAACTTCTCATACGTGCAGATACTACCTTTGACCGTCGTGTTACCAAAGAGGATTTTCGAGAATTACCACTACTTGTACCGCCAATTCAAACTCAGCAATCTATTGCTGCATATCTTGACGAAGAGACGACCAGATTAGACTCGATGATATCGAAGAAGACGCAAATGATAGAACTATTGGAAGAACGCCGAATAGCTGTCACAGACTCTTCAGTTATGAAAGAAACTGGTAATGCTCGACCTGTAGCAGCACTCGCCACCTATATCAATGGCTGGCCCTTCAAACCAGATGATTTTGGTATAGAGGGCTTGCCGGTAGTACGAATTAAACAACTCGTTGATCCATTAGCATCAATGGATCACTTCAATGGTGAACTGCCGGAATCTGTGTGTTTGAAAGACGGAGACTTGGTTTTCAGTTGGAGTGGAAGTCTCAAAGTACGCCTCTGGCAACGAGGACCAGCCTTCCTTAATCAGCATCTTTATAAAGTCCTACCTCGAGAGGGTATTAATAAGCTTTGGCTCAGATTTGCACTGGATACTGCAACGCGACTTTTCGAGGCGCTAATGCACGGGTCTGCCATGACTCATATCACACAGCCAATGATGAAGGATGTACGTCTGCCAGTACCAACCGAGAGTCGCCAGCGAGAGATTGCCCAGCGGCTTGAGCATTCATGGGGGTACATTGAGGCGGCAAAAGCTGCCTTGAATCGTCAGATAGAATTATTAACTGAGCACCGTAGAGCACTAATAACTGCTGCGGTTATGGGTGAGCTTGAGATACCGTTACCGGAGGCAGTGGCATGAAGGTAGATGAGCACCTCTTCGAAGACTTCATAGAACAGTTCTTACTGGAGCACGGTGGCTATACCCAGTCCTTTCCCTCCAGCTTCGATCCTGTCTTAGGACTAGACACCTCTGAGTTGTTTGCCTTCGTCAGTTCGACACAATCGAAGGCGTGGAACTCCCTCCTTGCACGCTACGGCAATAATTTCGATGCAACACAAAGAGGCTTTGCCAAGCGACTTGCAAGTGAACTTGATAATCGTGGAACAGTTGATGTTCTGCGTCACGGTGTAACTGACCTCGGTGTAACAATTAAGCTCGCATATTTCAAGCCAGCCCATGGACTTACGCCTGAGTTGCTAGCAAGCTACAATGCGAATCGCCTTACCGTATCGCGCCAGATCAAGTTTGAGCCTGACACGACAAAGACGCTTGATGTTGTATTACTGCTAAATGGCATTCCGACTGCTACTGCCGAATTAAAGAACAAGCTTACTGGTCAAACGGTCGAACACGCTATATCTCAGTACCGCACAGACCGAGACCCGACTAACACAACGCTTTCCCGTCGTGCCGTTGTCCACTTCGCTGTCGACCAAGACCGGGTAGCAATGACAACGAAGCTCGCGGGTGGACAGACTCGCTTCATGCCCTTTAACCTTGGTCACAATTATGGTGCTGGAAATCCTCCCAACCCGCACGGCCATCGCACGTCATACCTCTGGCAACGAGTCTGGATAAAGGACGCATGGATGGATGTACTTGCTCGGTTTATTCACGTTGAGCGGCTTGATAAAGGCACAGCAGCTGCAAAAAAAGCTGCCGAGGTTGTAATCTTTCCCCGGTTTCACCAGTGGGATGCGGTAGTGGCGATTGAAGCTCAGGCCAAGACAAACGGAGCCGGAAAAAGCTACCTCATCCAACATTCAGCGGGTTCAGGCAAGTCGAACACTATCGCGTGGACAGCCCACCGGCTCTCGAACCTGCATGATACGACTAACAAAAAAGTGTTCGACAAGGTCATCGTCATCACTGACCGCCGTATCCTCGACCGCCAGCTGCAGGACACCATTTATCAGTTCGAACACACGCGGGGTGTGGTCGTGAAGATTGACAAAAACTCAGAACAACTTGCCGAAGCTCTGAAAGGGGAGCAAGCGCGGATTATTATCACTACCTTGCAGAAGTTTCCATTTGTACTCGGCAAGATTGAAGGTCTTCCAGCCCGCCGGTATGCTGTCATTATTGATGAGGCTCATTCCTCTCAAACGGGCGAGAGTGCCAAGGATTTACGTCTGGCACTTGGAGCGACTGACGAGCAGGAACTTACCGTAGCAGAGGCGGAGGACGCAGGCTTCGTGGCAGAGGCAATCAGTCCCGTCGAAGAGGCACTGGCAAAAGCCGTGGCAGCTCGGGGCAGGCAACAAAACCTCTCTTTTTTCGCGTTTACCGCTACCCCGAAGGCTCGCACCTTAGAAATGTTCGGTACTTGGAATCAGGAGCAGGGTAAGCGTGAGGCGTTCCACCTCTACCCCATGCGACAGGCTATTGAAGAAGGGTTTATCCTTGACGTTCTTCGAAACTACACGACCTACAAGACGTTCTGGCGCATAGAGAAGGCAGTAGTCGAGGACCCAAACTACGATACCCGCAAAGCTAACCGTGCAATTGCCCGTTTCGTCTCACTGCATCCCTCAAACCTATCGCAGAAGGCCGAGATCATCATCGAGCACTTCCGCTCGCACACGGCTGCAAAGATCGGCGGAGCAGCGAAGGCTATGGTCGTCACGTCGTCTCGCTTGCATGCTGTACGCTACAAGCAAGCTATCGACGCCTACATCAAGAAAATGGGTTACTTGGAGCTTGCCACCTTGGTCGCCTTCTCAGGGAAAGTGGTAGACAAGAGTGGCCTCAGCTGGACTGAAACAGGCATGAACGGCTTCCCAGAGTCAAAGACAGCCGACAATTTTGATACTAACGACTACCAAGTAATGATCGTTGCAGAGAAGTACCAAACGGGGTTCGACCAGCCGCTCCTGCATACGATGTACGTGGATAAGGTGTTGGTTGGCCTCGCGGCGGTGCAGACGCTTTCTCGGTTAAACCGCATCCACCCCCTCAAAAACGATACGTTCGTCCTGGACTTCCGTAATGAGACTGACGATATAGTCAAGGCATTCGAAGATTATTACGGCCGCACTCTTGCGCCACCAACTGATCCGAACCTGCTTTGGGACACGCGACGAATGCTGGATCAGTATGACGTATTGCGAGCCGAAGAGGTTGATGCTACCGTTGCTGCCCTCGTAGCTATTACTAGTCCGAAAGACCACGGCAAGGTGTATGCGCTTCTCGACCCGGCAGTAGAACGTTTCACTGCATTGGGCGAAGAGGACCGACTGGCGTTTAAGGACGCCCTCGACAAGTTCGTTCGGACGTACTCGTTCCTCTCCCAAATAGTATCTTTTGGGGATTCGGAGCTCGAACGTGATTACCTTTACTGCCGAGGGTTGGCACCTAAGCTGCGAGACGAGACTACTATTGAACGGCTAGACCTCGGAACCGAAGTGGAACTGACTCACCTTCGTACCGAGATCACCTTCGAGGGAACACTCACCCTCACCAGTGACACGGCTGAGGTGAAAAGTATGTTCAGCGATGGAAGCGGCCGTCATAACGAGCTTGCTGTCGAGCCGCTGTCACAGATCGTCCACGAACTTAACGAGCGATTCGGGCTCAACTTAGACCGGCAGGACCAGCTGCTCTTCGACCAGTTCGAGGAAACGTGGGTCGCTAACCCTGAAGTCATCGCCCAAGCTCGCAACAACACTCTAGACAACTTCCGATTGGTCTTCGACCGCACGTTTCTTCGCACGGTCGTAGGACGGATGGACGAAAACGAGGCTATTTTCAAGCGCATTCTCGACGATCCCGAATTCCAATCTGCACTTATAGATCTCTATGCTACCCGTGTCTACAATCGTTCAAGGACATCGAACCTGTAGAACAAGAATAGCTACGCTTTACCTAATTTTTCAACTTCAAGCAGTCATGAAGCTCTCATTCACGAGATGCTGAACGCCTGTGTACATTGCTGATCCTACGTCATTTCAACCTTGTTAAATACTAATTGCCAATTTCTTTCAGGACTCTTCCGGTTGCAGAGATGTTCGGAATGAGATAGCACTAAGAAGTCAGATAGAACTAGGGTTTATAGTGAGTGAAGAATTTGGAAAGGATATTGTATTATGCACGTCCTTGAGGTTTCATTGAGTGGGCTTGCTGATTGGAGCATTCATAAAAGTGACTCGCCTTCTATACCTCTTGAATCTCTACCAGGATGGTCTCTTATTAACCCTTTGTTATATCCTGAGTTATTGAGTGAAAGCAATCCAACTACCTTCTGGATGGAAGCTCTGTACAATAATGCGGTTTTGTTGAAGACAAATGCTGTACTCCTTACTACTCAGCAAACGGTAGACAATGATGCTCATAGGTTACTCTCTACTTATTTTCCAGATTTCCTTATCAGTCTACGGCTTGTTAGTAAACAAGTTGAATTAGGAAGAATACTGTATGGAGGCCACCATTATTCGGGCCAAGAGAAAATGCTTCCTGAACTTCACTTTCCTGATCCTGTTCCGAATAATAGTAAAACTATGTCCAATTATCATCTCCAGACCGCAATTACAATGAAACATGTAAAGCAAGCTGATAGCGATATGATACATAACTACTTCCCCGTACATAGCATGATACTATTGGACGCTATCTTAGCATTTATAGATCGTGATGATCGAAGAACCATCATATATTCAGCTATGTCAATTGAGGTAATTGCGGAAAAGAAGCTAGAGAAGGCAGGAAAGCCGAAGAGGAAAGGGTCGTCAGGGAGGAGTACTGTAGAAAGACTGCTGCATAACCAATCATTAGAGGTGCTAGGCAGATCACTGCGTCAGGACAATCCTTCCCTCTATCAGATGATTGAAAAGCTGTATCGTACAAGAAATAAGCTTGTACATGAGGGACGCGTACTCATCTCAGATGACTTTTTTCAGATTGATAGTATCGAGGCAAAAGTCTTGGGGAAAGAAGCACTGTTCGCGATTCGATGTGCGAATGAAGTTTTCAAATGGTTTGGCGAAGAAGCAGACTTCGTTCCTATACCAGGGCGTGTCGAAGTCTCGTTCCCGATAGGAGGTCACAACGTATTTCCACCTTTTCCAGTACCCCTTCCTCGACTCGGTTATGCTGAGTCACCATTGTACGATGGATAGCTATAAAATGCCTTTGGATCTCAATTGCTCTAGTCTCTCAGACGCATCCTTATCTTGGACTACTTTGAGGGCTTCAATATTATGTGTCACTACCAGTTGATTGTATTCAAGACTGCTCTGTGGATCGGCGGGAGCTTGTGTCATGATAACTTTCTGCAGTAACTGCGTGAGCGGTTCGCCTATCGCTTTTTTGAAATTAAAGCCAACTAACTGTAATACGGTAAGCATTTCAACCGAGAGTAAGGCTGATAAATTGTCTAAAGTCTTCTCTAAATCTGTAGCCCCAACAACATTATTAGCGTCTGGTGCTTGCTTCATTAAGTCTTTCAGTACAGGTATGAATTTGGTAGTGATATATTCAATATCTTTCTCGGAGATTTTTTGAGCGACAAACTCCTGCTCAAACGTGCGGGCGATCCCAAGCAACTCGCTTCGATCATTGATTAAATCGTTTACTATCTCCTCAAGTTCTTGAATCGCCGCATTCTGGTCTCGTTTAGTTTTTATTACTTGAATTTTTGAGTTTATAGCACTAAAGGAATTTTTAATGCCAAGTTCTGTAAGCCTAGCCATAAGGTCAGTTATTTGTGGATCAACACTCATACGATCTATTCCTCCCAAACCCTAAATTAGCATATTCAAAGAGAGGGCTATCAAATACTCTATACTCCCTCACTTGAATTAACGAGTAGCTGATAAATGAATATATTTCAATCTGGTACTCTAGGACTTTTTGCTATTAGATTATATTGTCTTATGAACGGTAGGTCTGTGAGGCTCCGTGCTCTTGCTCCCGCTGCCTTTTTTCCTGGATAGCCTTAATAACCCAAACTGTCAGGTTAGGAGCAACCGACCGAATATAGGCAAGATCAGCCTTTGGTACCAGCACATGGATTTCTTCACGCTCACCGTATTTCGGCTTGGGGCCTGGTTTGGTCTTCGTCCTCGCCATACTACAGCTGCTCTACTATCCGTTGGATGAGCATGCCTCCATCAATACCAGGAAACTCCGTTTGGAGATAGCCACGCAAGACTGATCGGTAGTGGAAGCCGTCAGCGTCGCGGACCCGCTCGACTAGACCTAACGATATGAGGGCAGTCGGTGGATTTTTGCTGATCGTACTCTCTTCCATATTGAGCCAGGCCGCAATCTCTCGCACATCCATGTAGCGGTTCTTTTCGATGAGTAGCTTCAGTTGTCTGCGCTGTACGGTATGGACGGCGGCTATGCGTTTGGCTAGTGACGCAAATTTTCGTTCATTGAGCGGCGGTGCTTCCACCGTTACGGTTGCTGTAGTGAACTACCGCAGAGTAGGGGAGCTATTATTTTGGTGTATAGGCTTGGCCGAAGCGTCTTTACGTGCAGCTGGTATCGTGAGCTTCTTCGGCATGCTAAGCTGTTTCCGCAACGTGGCAATCTCAGCATCCTTTGCCGCCATGACCGCCTCTAATTCCTTGATACGTTGTATCTGGTCTGGTTTAGAAGCAGTTTTCTTCTCTGAGGCAAGCAACGCCTGTAATTCACGGAGCATCGTCTCATCGACACGCCGTAGCTCAGGTTCTACAGCTGGGCCAAGCGTCGGTGTGGCACCGGCATGGAAGGTATGCCGCTGTCGAATATGGGCGGCGGTTACCTGCTGGTCAGATACAACCACTGCCTGGCCTTGTTGCAACCCGCCCACCATCGCTTCAACCTTAGCACTTGGGAGCGGTACTAACTCTTTATACACTTTCAGGTCTATCGGATGGACGACCTTATGGAGAAACAAGAGCGGCACTTGCGTTAAGACATCCTTTTCCACTTTGGCGGAGCGTTGTGACATCAGGATAATACCTAAGCCGCGTTTCCGCCCACACAGGGCAATACGGGTGAGTAGTTGTTTTAGCGGTGTCCGCATCCCTTGGGGTACCCACTCATGGGCTTCTTCAAGAATGATCTGATAGGGTTTGCGCGCTTTGCCCGCGACGTCCCATAGGCTCTGGAAGTACGCGACCAGAAACGTATATTGCTCGTCTTGTGTGTAGTCGCTGAGGTCCAAAATCACGGAGATACTCCGCTGAACCGAGAGTGTAGCCAGCTGCCCAGCGTTCTCCGGCCCGATCTCAAGCTCGGCATGTTCTGAGCGTCCAGCAATGAGCAGGTCATAGAACTGCTTAAGACCCCAGTACTCTCCCTCGATGTCCACGATGGTCATGGGCAAGCCCTCAGACAGCAACTCTTCGATCAGCACGGCAGCCGTGTTGGTCTTCCCACTGCCAGTTATACCGAGCACCGCAACACTCCTGCCCACAAATGCTTGTGTTTCGAGTGAAAGGTCAGGCCCAGCTATGTCTATGCTCATCAATACTATCGTATATCCATTGGATGTTTATTACAAATGCACTCTCGTCACAAAATCGATCATTTTCTGATGTGATTCTTCTCGGATCGAATAAAGTCGTCGTTGTATATAAAAGGCAATGCTACGTTTAATATCTGTAGGATGAGTGAATCCATTCCTCTTTTAAATTTGAACTTATCTTCAAACAAAAGGTTAGAGTGATAGTAAGGACTCTCATATGTGGCAAAAAAATAAAAAGCTATCAGGCTATATAGGACTCTTCATCATCGCAGTGTTGGTTACGTTAGTAGTATTCTTAGTTATCAGAGCATCAGTGGTCAACGGGTCTGGACTCGATGCCACTACGACCGTAACCGTATCTCAAACTACTACACCACCAACGACAGTTACTACTAAACAGTATCAGCCAGGTAAAACTTTGTGGGATTGGATGCAACTTCTTATTATTCCCGCAATGCTCGTCATTGGTGGTTTCTGGCTGAACCAGATACAAAAGAGTAGGGACGAAAAGGCTACGGAAGAACGGACGGAGGCTGAGCGAAAATTCGCAGAGGAACATGCACGTATTGAGCGGGAGTTTGCTGATGACAACCGATGCGAAGCAGCATTACAAGCTTACATCGATAATATGTCAAAACTTCTTCTTGAAAAAAGCTTACGTAAGTCTCAACCAAAAGACGAGGTGCGGACAATCGCGCGAGCACTAACGTTGACGGTACTCCCACGTTTAGACAGCAAACGTAAAAGAAACCTGCTTCTTTTCTTGTTTGATGCTGATCTCGTAGACCGTGGAGGTCGAATCGTTGATATAAGTGATGCTGACCTGAGCGGAGTTGACTTGAGTGACGTTCACCTATGGCGCACTAAATTGGTTCATGACAACCAGCTGCAACAGGAGCGCTTTGAACCAGTAAGTGCTGACCTGAGCGGAGTTAGCCTGCAGAATGCTAATCTGAATGGAGCTGATTTGAGCGATGTTAAGTTAGGTGCAAAGAGTGTGCTTGATCTCGAAATATCGCTTAAATTAACAGGTAAAGGTGTAGCCAATCTCAGCAAAGCGCAACTGGTTGGAGCCAACTTGCGCAACGCGCCTATGAGGGGAGTTAACCTTAGTGGAGCTAATCTTAGTAACGCGACTTTGAGCGGAGCATGCTTACAACGAGCCAACCTCAATGGGGCTACCCTGCATGGAGCTGACCTGAGCATACAACCCTTTATAGAAGATTTAGACAATCCAGGTGAAGAGACGCAAGATACAAGCGAATGGATCGGAGCCGACCTGAGTGATGCGGAGCTTAGAGAAACGAATCTAAGTGGAGCTAATCTATGGCAAGCTAATCTCAGTGGAGCTGACTTGCGAGGAGCCGATTTGAGTGGAGCTGATCTAAGGGGTGCAGTAGGCACTACTGATAAACAATTAGAACAAGTCAAATCACTCAAAGGTGCAACGATGCCTAATGGATCAAAACACTTGTAGTAAGCTACTTTGTCTGCTGAATGTAAATAAGTGCTAAATGTGTTTTGGGAATTCTCACGCAAATTACTTTCCAAATAGACGTTGTGTCAGTGTTGCAATGAAGGTGACTTCTATTAGTAGCCCAACGAAGGCTTCAAGAGCGGCAACAACAGTAAGGGGATCATCAAGCCCGATACCGCCAGGAAAAAAGCCGCGACCGTGAAACGAGGTCATGCTAAAAACCACTGATCCTAATGGCGATAGAGCTGGTCCTACAGTACGACCAATAAAGAAGTAGACTACCGCAAAGGCGACAATAACAATGAGATAGGCAATGAAGCTTCGAAGTGGCTTATACCCATAGCCCGCGAGAAGAAATATAAACCAGGAAAAGAGCCAAGCCCCTAACGTTCGTCCCCGTTGCCGCAGCTCCACCCTTTGCTGGACCATTTCCAGCCAGAGGACGTCCATTTGAAGCACTTGTGCGTGATATGCAAAACGTGCAGCGTCCTCATCTAACCCTTGAGATCGAAGCACAACGGCAAGCTGACGATCCGCACGAATCGCATCTCTGTACTCCTCTAAACGTTGTTCAGTTGTTTTTATCTCTCCACCATTCGATTTTCTTTGACGGGCTTGCGTCTCGTTACCAATGGCTTGCAATTGCGACCAATCAATGACAGTCAAATGTACATTTCCCCAATTCACTTCCGCGAGAGAAACACTGCCGTCCTTCTCGTCGCTTAGAATAACGTTGTTGAGTTTTGTTGCCCCATTAAAAAACGTTTGGCAACAGAAAGCACCCTCTAAATGACACTTTGAGAGGTCCGCACCTTCTAAATGAGCAGATGTAAGATCGGCTTTTTCAAGGCGTGCTTCTACGAGGTTTGCGTCTTCTAGTGAAGCTTCTGTCAGGGTCGCATCTGTGAGATCGCACTCTTTAAGGTTTGCACCTTTAAAGGACGCATGATACAGTCTACTTCCTCTTAATCGTGCCCTCCAAAGATATGCTTTGTTGAGTGTCGCACCATAAAGGTCGGCACCTTCTGAATTTGCCTCGGGAAGCCAAGCACCATTCATGCATGCATCTTTTAACGATGCCTTCATGAGGCATGCATTAGCAAGATGGGCGTTCATCAAGTACGCATAATCAAGGACTGCCTCCTCTAAATGTGTATCTCGTAGGTCAGCGTTTTCTAAATGTGCTCTTTGTAAGTTTGCCTTCGTTAAATAAGCACCAAACAAAGTAGTATTTGTTAAGAATGCACCGGAAAGAGTTGCGCCTTCTAAG
>CAZZVE010000084.1:0-20671 GCA_964657325.1 uncultured Ktedonobacterales bacterium | reverse complement strand
GCAGAAGATGCTATTCTCACAAAGTTGGAGTGGTTCGAGATGGGAGGACGAACATCTACGCGCCAATGGAATGATATCCTGGGCATCATGAGGCAGCAAGGAAGAACTCTTGACCTTGCCTACATGCGGCAGTGGGCTGATACATTAAAGGTCCGTGACCTGTTGGAGGATGCTCTTGCTGAGGCTGGACTGTAGCAACCCTCATTCCTCTGATATCCTTGTTTGCTGACTTTTTTCTAGGAAGACAGAGACGACACGACCTTGTGACGTAACTGAGAGCCTGCTGCACAGGGGCGTTGTAGTAAGATGTACTACTTACTCCGTGCATCATGTGTCTCTCCAAGAGGTGTGCAACCAGTACATGCCGTTTGTTAGCGGATATCTTGTTCCAAATAGCGTACAAGATCACCTCGTCTATTCACCCATTCGATGACAGTCGTTGGACCCATCCAGATATCTCTTGCTACGGTTCGTACCGCCAAAACACCTTGCCATCTCCGTGCCCTCTTGATCTTCCGGCGACGCGTCTCGCTCTCGACGAGCGCATATACTTTTCCATATTCCTGACAGAGCAGGTTGATATCGCGGACATGTACCAAGGCGTGTGCTTGCTCCACTATGTCTCCTTTCTGCTTCGACGTTCATTCATTCGAGTGATACGAATGACACCTTATTCCATTACTTTCTGCTCACAAGATCTTTCCAAACCTTTTCACAGTCTGCTTTCTCACTCGAACCTTATGAAAATGGCTCCTTTCCACGCAATCACAACGACTATAAGAATAATATAAAGTGTGTGAAACGAGATATGTACAGAGTCATGTTCTTCTGCTCGGACACAGCAGAAAATCAAAAGATATAAATTACTACTGATAGTAGTAACAAAGCAATCATTTATGGGACACATTTTGCGTTCGCCTATACAGGTACTTCTAAGTTTGGGATTTACCTTGAAATAAGGCGGGCGATCACAAAGGCTGCAGCAGCTGCTAGTCCACCAATTAGTGCTGTTTGAAATGCACTTCTGAGAGGACGTGTGCCAGTAAAACGCCCTTTGGCGTAGCCGAAGACCAGTAGTGCGAGCAAGGTTGCAATGACTGATACAAGGAGGGCGGTACTTGCTGGTGAGAGGAAGAAGTACGGGCTTAAAGGGATTAAGCCTCCAATGACATAGGACGCTGCAATAGTCAGAGCACTGGTAAGCGCACGCTTGGGATCTGGCTTCTCAAGCCCGAGCTCAAAGCGCATCATAAAATCAATCCAGGCATCTGGACGTTTGCTGAGTGCTTCTACAATTGGAGCACTTTCTGCTTCGCTCAGGCCATAAGAGGTGAAAACATCCAGCACTTCCGCTTTCTCCGCTTCCGTCTTCTCTTGAATTTCTTGTTGTTCGCGGATGCGCTCACTGGCATAATGCTCGGCATCACTACGGGCAGCTAAGTAGCCACCGAGTCCCATTGCTATCGAGCCTGCGGCAATCTCAGCAAGTCCTGCGGTGATAATAATCGTGGTCGAACTGACCGCACCTGAAAGTCCAGCGGCCAGAGCAAATGGGACAGTTAATCCATCTGACATGCCAATGACAATGTCTCGAACCGTCTCTCCTGCGGTGAAGTGCCGCTCAATATGTGGTGTTTGTGGCATACTATTTTCTTTTCTCTACTCTCACAACGAAAAATGCTCTATACTTCCTGTTTTTTTTCTTTTGCAAGCCTAAGGTCTTTATAAGCATAGACGAGCGTCTTTAGTGAATGCAACGCGCTCCATGCATCTCGCAGAAGAGGACGTATACCATATCCATGCACACGCGCCATTGCTAGCAGTATTTGGGGAAGCGATTGCCTCTCACTCACAATCATATATCGCTCCTCCCATTGTGGTTGAAATTTCGCTTTAAAAGCATAGAGCGAACGATACTGACCAAGTAGTAGACCCTGATGATGGAGATACGCGGCACTACGTTCTATAAAAGAGAGCGTCGAGGAATGTGATAGCGTCCCGATCAGACCTGCGAGTGGAGCCAGACCAAGTGACATGCGCTTGTCGCCATGTATTTTTGCCCAGGCGACAGATTCCGCAATGAGAAATTCCATCGTTCCAGGTGAGGTTTCTTTTCCTCGACGCATCACGTCCAAGGCCCACCCTTCGCCTGCATACATTGGCGTCCAGGTGAGAAATGCCTGGACCTCACCTGTTGAACTCAAAGCAACAACTGTGAGCAATTCAGGTGACCAGTCTGTTGGAAAGCGACCCATACTAAACCCAAGTTGTCTTTGTATCTTCTGTTCCTGCATCCAGGTGACTGAAAGATGTTTCATCCCAGAGAAGAGCGTATCTGGAAGAGTTTGTCCATACAAACAATGGATAGATACCCCATCACGCTTCGCGCGAGAAACGGCATGGCGTACTGCAGCACCACTTTTTCCTTGTATGGTAAAGCTCGCTATATCAATAACCGCCTCCTCGCCAATTTTGTACGGATAAAGGTCATATTTCTGACAGAACGCGTGTGTGTGCGGACTCGCTTGATATAAGCCCACGCGCCAGTCCTGACGCTGGCAAAAGGCAAGAAAGGCTTTTAGAATATGCTCTCGTTCCTCTTCGGGGCCAATAGGATCGCCTAGAGCAAGGGCCACTCCTTGTACGACACGATAAGCAATAAGGGAAAGACCTGTCTCAGACCAGAAGTAGTGCTTGTCAGCACTCAGGGCAAAATAGACGAGGGCAAGACACCCGTAGGACTGTACGACTCTTTCCGTTCGCAAACGCTCTGAGTGCCATAGAGAAGTATGAAGGTGTACTGGACGGAGAATTGCCATCATGCCATATACAAGGACAAGAAAGCAAAGAATACGTAGCGTGAAAAGGATATCTGCCCGTGTGAACAAGAAAGGGGCAATTCTTCCATGTTGAAGAACGCGTAGAGCGGTTCCATACCCAAAGATGCATACCCCCATAAGAGCCAGAACACTATACCCTCGAAGAAACGACGCGGTGTTGCTACGAACAGAAAAGAGAGGGGCAAGAAGAAAGAGGAGGAGAAGCATGCAACCAGTCAAAACGAGAGAAAACCAATACGATTTCTCTAGAAATGTATCGAGGAAAGAGTAAGTGAAAAGAGCGACGGAAAGCAACCAGGCTTGCCGCTTGCCACGTACCAATGCCCGTCCAAGAAGAAGTAATAAGAGACCTGCTACAATCAATCCGTCTTGCCCCCAGCCAAGTACATTGAAATCAATGGGAGGCTCGCCCAACGATAGTTGCCGCCATCTCTGCTCGATCAACGGTAGAATGACATTCGAGAGTGCAACAGCCATGAGGAGCACAGTCAGAAGCATCCGACCAACTGATGCTAATGCTCGTGTGTCTCGACGGTGTACAGGAAGAAACATAAACAACTCTCTTTCAATTCTCTCTTTATTGTGAGCATCCTTCAAAAAGTGGGAGACCGAGAACACCTTTTTAGGCACTGGGGAATGCAAGCCCGTCATCAATCTCCCTCCTTGCCACTGTATCGTTACAAGATGAGATGGGAATGAGAAGGAAACGTCCTCATCTCTGACTCATTTTTCTCATCTACAATGAAAACCAGAAGGAAAGTCGCAGGTCTTATTATAAGAAGTGGAGTGCTCTATGAGGATTTTAGTAGCGGAAGATAATCCGTCCCTGGGGCCGAGTCTGAAGAAGAGTCTTGAAAAGTATCATTATGCGGTTGATCTGGCGACCGATGGTGAAGACGCTGTCTCGCTGGGTCTCAGCGTTCCATATGACCTGCTCATCTTAGATATTCTCTTACCTGGTCTCAACGGCTTTGAGGTCTGCCGACAGTTGCGAGACCATAAAAGGAAGTATCCTATTTTGATGCTCACGGCTCTTGGTGAGGTCGATCAACGAGTGACGGGCCTTGACCTTGGTGCGGACGACTATCTCGTGAAGCCATTTGCGTTTCGTGAGTTGGAAGCGCGAGTACGTGCATTGCTCAGGCGGGAGAGTACGTCAAAGACCTCGGTTTTATCATTCCTGGATATTACCCTTGACACAACAACTCATGAAGCGAAACGAGGAGAACGGATCATTGTTCTTTCCAGTAAAGAATATGCACTCTTAGAATTCTTGATGCGTCATCCTCAACAGGTCTTGAGTCGAACGATGATTGCGGAACATGTCTGGGATTTTGATGCGGAACATCTTTCAAATGTGATCGATGTCTATATTCGCTATGTGCGAAATAAACTGTGTGCCGAGGGAGAGGCTGATGTGATTCACACCATTCGTGGCTCAGGGTATCAACTCAAGGAGCCAGAGCAATGAACAAGCTGTTTTCTCGAATATGGCCTCTTGGAGTTCGTCTACAACTCATGTTCTGGTACACGGCTGTCTTTGCAGTGCTTATCTTCTTTTCAGATACGATTCTCTATACGCAGCTTCAAACCTCGTTGCTCGGCAACCTCGATATCTCATTGCAGCAGCAAGCTGAGCAGATTAGCAACGGTATTACCACAACGAGCGTTGGTACAATCACTATTCAGGATGTGACAGGGGACTTGCCGGAACTCGGAACGAATGCGACAGATCAACAGGGAAACCGTGCAGATGTCAATTTTAGTTCGCTTGTGCGTATCCTGGATGCAAGAGGACATCTTCTACGCGAAACTGCTGCTTCTACTAAATTACGTATTCCTTCTGTCAGCGTCACTCAAGCACTCCGAGGAACACCCTGGCAAGGAGATGTAACGACCAGCACTGGACAGCAAGTACGACTGTATAGCATGGTCTTGACCGAAAATGGGACACATATTGCCATCGTGCAAGTTGGAGAATCGCTTGCACAACTTAATACAGCGTTGAGCAGTGTTGCTCTCGAATTAGTTCTCATCGCGCCATGTATCTTGCTGCTTGGTGCATTTGGAAGCTACTGGTTAGCCTCGCGTGCCTTTGTGCCGATTGATCGCTTGACCCGTACCACACAGCGGATACAAGCGGGAGATCTTCATCAGCGCGTGCCGGTACCACGTACCCACGATGAAGTCCATCGCCTGGCAACGACGCTCAATGAGATGATAAGTCGCCTAGATGAAGCATTCAGGCGGCAACGTCGCTTTGTCGCAGATGCCTCTCATGAATTACGCACCCCCGTTGCCGTCATTCGGAGTATGACAGACCTCGCATTGTTGGAAGAATTGACACTACAAGAATCCCGACAGATGTTAGGAAATATCAATAGTGAGGCTGAGCGATTAAGTCATCTTATTAGTGAACTTTTGGCCCTCGCACGCTCTGACGAGGGAAAAACACTGCTTGAACTGGAGCCGATACGACTCGATCAGCTTGTTGAAGGTGTTGTCGCTAACGCTGAAATAATGGCAATGGAGCACCACATTGCGCTCCATGTACACATTACTAAATCAGTGACTGTTCTCGGTGACGAAGCACGCCTTATTCAAGGGCTCATCAATCTACTGGACAACGCCATTGTCTACACGAATGTAGGTGGACACATAACGGTCAGCGTTGAGCAAAGGGAGCATACAGCATACCTTACCATTCGTGATACGGGGATAGGCATCGCCCCTGAGCATATCCCTCATCTCTTTGAGCGTTTTTACCGTGTTGATCCAGCGCGTGTGCGAACAGATGGCAATAGTAGTGGGTTAGGTCTCGCTATTGTCGAATGGGTTATTCACGCGCACGGTGGCGCAATTGTTGTCGAGAGCCAGGTGGGACAAGGCTCAACCTTTCTCATTACCTTGCCCGTAGTTCCAACGACACATCCAGGTGCTCTTACACAGGAGAGATCGAAAACTGTTGAAAGAGGACTTCATCGTCATTGATTCCATGTAGTCCAAATGTGCCACTCGTAAAGGTAGAAAGGGCCGCTTGGCAGTGGTTGCGCAAGGGGTCTCTTTACTCATGGGAAGTATTCGTGATAATATTGCGTAGCTCACTCATAGATGCTTCTATAATTGAAGTGTGTGGATAATGCGAAAGCGTAAACTGCACACCTCACGGCAGAAGTAGTAGATATCGAAAGCGAAAGCATTGAGACACCAGGAACTGAGACGGACGGCTCTGATGGCCCTGATATTCAGCAGGATGGCAACTTTGAAGGCAACAACTAAGTTGCTCTTGTGAGAAGAGGGCTGGTGACGAGAAGCATGTATGCTTCCTCATTGCTAGTCTTTCCGACATGTTAGAAGACAACATAATCACTATAATATAGATAGAAATGAATATTAGAGATGGCAAAGGGTAACGTTTCTAGCGTGGAAAAGGCTCGTATAAGGAAATCCTCCAAAAATCAATCCCAAACGCCACTTGTGCCATATCATCGCCAATGAGCACCTCGACTAGGAAATGAACAGCCCAAAAAACGGCATCGATGACGTCGCAGATGGATTGTTACTTGCTGTCTTCTGACACTTATCGTAGCAATTGTAGCGAGTCAGGGGAACAGGAAATTGGGTGCATGGGTAGCAGACACGTTTCGTGCCACATTTGGGCCGACGCTCACGGCACAGGTTGAGTCATGGTACCTGGGGGTTTCAGACTCAGCACACCAGATTCAATATCAACTCAATGGTAAACACGTTGCCAGTCCCTGGACGGTCAAACCAACAGCAATCCCAACGACGCCTTCATCAAGCAGTAGCACTCCTATCGTACCAGCATTTCTCCCGATATCACTACCCTCTATACAGCCAAAGGTGGTGCCTTCTCTTGCAGGGGAAGGGGTCTGGGCTGTACAAGCTACAGCACTTCCACCTCATACGGACCTACCTGCCCGTTGTTGCTAAAGCATTTATTCGACCTGACCCATCGCATCCCTACGCACTTGTAACACTTCTCCAATTTGACCCTCGTTTTCTCTCCTCACATGGTCGCGGGCCTGAGTTAACCAGGAGGTCCCGTTGGCAAAGCTGGCACCAGCGGAGTCCCAGCAAGCGACCAGAACGGAGACTCGCTGCTAGCAGTTCTAAACAGTGGCTTCAAGTATTCTGATGGACGCAATGGTATGGCATCTCAAGGTACGGTCTATGTGCCTCAACAAGCAGGAGCGGCAACGCTTGCAGTGACAAAAGAAGGGAAGATTGTGCTGGGAGCATGGGATGTTGATCCACTCCTCACGAGTACGAATACCGACTTAATGGCATGGCGTCAAAATGCGGCATTGCTTATTGATAAAGGCGTCATCAATCCGTTAACATAGGATGGTGCTGCATGAGGCGGGACAATCCTCAATCGGACTTATACATGGCGTTCTGGTATAGGAATAACTGCACAGAATACACTGGTTTATGCGGCAGGAGATACCCTTACCGCTCAGACACTTGCCGATGCACTCCGTTCAGCAGGCACGGTAATGACCATGCAAACAGACATCAATCCTTTTTGGGTACGTGCCTTTCTTTATCAACGTCTCTCGAATGGAACACTCTCCTTTGCCAAGCTGTATCCTGCGATGCAAGGAAGTGGGAATGAGTATCTCTACAAAATAGAACAACATGACTTCTTTACTTCACGCGTGTTGCACCTACTCAGCAACCATTAAGACGCGGTCCATCGCAAGAACCGTCTCAGTAAAGCTGTTCTCATCCTCATTCTCTTCTCATAAATGCGCCGTATTCTTGAGATGTGAAGTTCACCTCAACTATATAGGAAGGGGAGCAACACCATTTTCAAAAACCTTTAAGGAGTCTACTATGTTTATATTGAGGAGAGGATACTGTACTATCTTCATGTTACTAGCACTGTCTCTCTTCGGTTTGATTGGATGTGGAGGTAGTGGTACTACAACACCATCAGTTAGTACACCCAAAGGGACACAGGCTGCAACGATACCAGGGAAAGCTACCGTAGCTACAACACCACAGGCAGGAGATATTCCTGATACTCAGACGTTCGTGAAGTACCATTCTACTCAGGGTGGCTATGAAGTAGAAGTACCTGAAGGCTGGGCACAAAGCACAACCGCGACAGGAATACTGTTTACGAGTGCCTATAATAGTGTACAGATTCAGCTTTCCCAGGCTAAAACTGCTCTCACGGTAGAGAGCGTACGTGCTCAAGAGGCTGTAACGCTGCAACAGTCAGGCAACGCAGTACAAGATGTCAAAGTACAGACCGTACAGATCAACAATGGTCCTGTCGTCCTCATCACATATACCTCGAACTCTGATGCGAATGCAGTGACGGGGAAGCAAGTTCGGCTTGAAAATAATCGTTATCTCTTCTCCTCTCAAGGAAAACTTGCTACGTTAACCCTATCAGCACCGCTTGGTGCCGACAATGTTGACCAGTGGGCGCGTATGTCGCGTAGTTTCAGGTGGGTGTAAGATGCCAGTACTCGAAGCAATTGATGTCTACCGCTTCTACCATATTGGGGATGAAGAGACGCTGGCATTACGTGGGGTCAGCGTTCAGGTAGCCGCTGGTGAAATAGTTGTAGTCATGGGGCCTTCAGGGAGTGGGAAATCGACACTGATGTCATGTCTCGCTGGCCTTGATGAACCGGATGGTGGCTATGTAACACTCCTGGGCAATCGCCTCACCCGCCGTTCAGAGGCAGAACGTGCAGCAATACGTGCCGCCGAAATTGGTATTTTGCTTCAGACAGGCAACCTGTTTGAACAGCTCTCAGTGATTGATAATGTTCGTCTTCAGATGCGTCTGGCGCAGAAAGTTGATGAACAGCGATTGCATTTGCTGATTGAACAAGTTGGTTTATCAGAACGCCGTTTTGCCTATCCTTCTCAGCTTTCGGGTGGCGAGGCAGCCCGTGCCGGTCTGGCAGTTGCGCTCTCCACCAATCCACGAGTCTTGCTTGCTGATGAGCCAACGGGCGAAGTCGATGCGGAAACAGAACAACATATTCTGCGTCTTCTGACCGCTCGTCGGGACGATGGTGGGGCAACGCTGATTGTAACTCACAGCGATGCACTGGCAGCTTTTGCAGACCGTATTATTCACTTATCCGATGGAAGGGTCGTCAATGACTGAGATACTCGCATCTATCCAAAATGCAGGACGAACCTATACGCGTGGAAAAACTACTGTAGTTGCTCTTGTCTCTGCTACTGGTACTATTCAGACAGATGATCGTATCGCGCTTGTGGGACAGTCGGGCAGCGGAAAATCTACATTACTTCATCTTTTAGCGGGCATCGACACACCAACCTCTGGCGACATCACATGGCCTGCACTCGGTACTCGTGAGACGTTGCGACCAGGAAAGGTAGGTATTGTCTTTCAATCACAGAGCCTGCTTGCACCATTCACGGTCGTGGAAAATGTAGAGGTCCCTTTGCTTCTCGCGCATGTCAACACGCAAGAAGCACGCAAGGCAGCACTGAATGCACTGGAACGGATGCGCTTAACAGCACTTGTGGATAAACTACCGGAAGAGTTATCAGGAGGACAGGCACAGCGTGTTGCTGTCGCTCGTGCTTTGGCCCTACGGCCACGGCTGATTCTTGCTGATGAACCAACCGGTCAACTTGACCATCCAACCGCACAATATCTTTTTGATGTTCTGCTGGCCTCGCTTGAAGGCACTGACACTGCTCTTGTTGTAGCAACACATGATATGACCATTGCGGAACGAATGCAGACAATCTGGCATATGCAACATGGACACTTAGAGGAACAACGCTAATGCTTCTATTACTCTGGTTCAAAGGACTTCTCTTCAAACGTTCGGGGCGTTTAATAGGAATCATTCTCGGTGTTGCACTCACGGTCTCACTGCTCGCGTCGCTGGGTGCATTTATCACCTCTAGCGCAGCTTCCATGACACAACGAGCAGTAGCGGGTGTTCCTGTTGACTGGCAAGTCCAACTCTCACCGGGTACTGATGTCCACACTGCAACAATGGCGGTAGGACAGGCTATCGCCTCTAGCGCGGCTGACGAAGTGGGCTATGCCAATATTGGAGGATTATCGGCACGCACCGCGAACACACTACAAACAACCGGGGCCGGTAAAATTATCGGTATCAGTTTAGACTATCGTCAACACTTTCCCACTGAACTACGCCTTCTCCTGGGATCGCTCAATGGCGTCCTTGTAGCTCAGCAAACAGCAGCAAATTTGCATGTTACCATTGGTGACAACGTAATCATTCAGCGCGAAGGACTCTCTTCAGTGACGGTACAGGTTGCAGGCATTGTCGATCTTCCCTATGCCAACTCGTTTTTTCAAGCGGTAGGCGTTCCCGCTAATGCAGCACCCCAGGCACCCCCTGACAACATCTTGTTGTTACCACTTGAGCAGTGGCACAACCTTTTCGATCCGCAGGCGGTTGTACGTCCCGAATCGGTACGCTCGCAACTCCATGTACGTATCACGCACGCGTTACCCCCCAACCCAAATGATGCATATGCCTTTGTACAACAGGCAGCGAATAATGTTGAGGCGCGTCTTGCTGGTGGTGCTCTTATCGGGGATGATCTCGCGGCCCGCTTGGATGCGGTCCGTAAAGATGCGTTGTATGCACAGGTCCTTTTCCTCTTTCTCGGCTTGCCCGGCGTGGTTCTAGCTATTTTGCTCACGCTCGCGGTTGCTGCTTCAGGCACAACGCGTCGCCGCCAGGAACAGGCACTGCTTCGTACACGAGGGGCTTCGCTCAAACAAGTGCTGACTCTGGAAGCAATGGAAGCTCTCCTGGTAGGTCTTGGTGGCATCGTACTGGGCATCGCGCTTGCCTATGTCATTACCATACTCATTGCGCCTCTTGCTTTTCAAGCTATCACCACGTTTCTTTTCTGGATTGCCACCGCGAGTCTCGCCGGTATGAGCCTTGCGATAGCAGCGATTTTGTATCCTGCATGGAGACAGGCACGCACAACAACCGTCTCATCAGCGCGGGCCGTTGTCGGACGCGCACAAACACCACTCTGGCAACGTCTCTATCTGGATATTGCCCTCCTTATTCTCTCAGGCATCGCATTCTGGCGCACGGCAAGCACTGGTTATCAAGTCGTTCTCGCACCAGAAGGGGTCACTGGTTCATCGGTTGCATATGAAACATTTCTTGCACCGCTTTGTCTCTGGGTTGGCATTGCCTTGCTTGCGATGCGCTTATGGAGTAGTGTTCTTGTTCATAGGCGTCGTGTGCTTGCGGGAACCTTACGTCCTGTTGCTCGCGGGCTTTCTGGTATAGTCGCAGTGTCGCTTGGTCGTCAGCGTGTTCTGATCACCCATGGTATTGTGCTAGTCGCGCTCGCATTCTCTTTTGCAACCTCTACGGCTGTCTTCAACACTACCTATAACGCACAGTCACTGGTAGACGCTCAACTCACTAATGGGGCTGATGTCGCTGTGACAGGCTCTACTGCCGCTCCACCGAGTAGTAAGCTTACTGATCTGAAAGCTCTTTCAGGTGTGGTAGCAGCACAACCGATGCAACATCGCTTCGCGTATGTTGGAACAGACCTGCAAGACATCTTTGGCATTAATGCAGCGCAGATTGGCACAGCCTCTCCCATGTCAAACGCCTACTTTGCTGGCGGAAACGCACAGGAGACGTTAGCCGCTCTTTCAAGTCGAGCCGATGGTATTCTGGTTTCCGAAGAGACCGTGATGAACTTTCAGCTACATGTGGGAGATCTCCTGAACTTACGCGTACAGAGTGCAGCCGATCATCGCTATCACATTGTCCCGTTCCACTTTGTAGGCGTTGTACGAGAATTCCCTACTGCTCCTAAAGACTCTTTTCTGATCGTGAATAGCACCTATCTTGCTCAACGGACAGGGACAGATGCGGCAGAGATTGTCTTACTTCGCACAACAGAGAATCCTGCGGACGTAGCAAACCGTGCTCGCACCATTGTACACACCCTCCCTGGTGCAACTGTTACCAATATTGGCTCGACACAACGCGTCATCAGTTCTAGCTTGACCGCCGTGGACCTACACGGCCTCACCAATTTGGAACTTGCCTTTGCAATCTTACTGGCGACAGGGGCAATGGGTCTCGTCCTGGCACTTGGACTGGCGGAAAGGCGCAGAACCTTTGCCATTCTTACAGCACTCGGTGCAAAAGGCTATCAATTAGGCGCTTTTCTGTGGAGTGAGGGGATGCTCATTCAGGTAGGTGGCGGCATCGTTGGTATCGCGCTTGGTTTTGGCATCGCGCAGATGCTGGTCACAATACTAACAGGCGTCTTCGATCCGCCCCCTGAAATTCTATTTGTACCCTGGTTCTATCTGTCACTGCTTACTGTAGTTGCCTTCGCTTCAATGATTGGTGCGGTACTTGGCGCACAGGCAGCATCACGTCGTCCAGTCGTAGAAGCCTTACGCAGCCTCTAGTTTTAGAACAACCGAGGAGAAAATCCAGTAAATTTTCTCCTCATGACCATCTCATAAATTCCTCATATGCTTATTCTGTCTTCACGCAGACAAGCCAGAAGTATGCAAAAGGGAAAGAGAATAAAATCATGATAGAAGCAGTGAACTCAGTCCATGAAAGCACTGAGATTTCCGAAATAGAGAGACCTCCATCCACCACTATACAGTCACACAAACAAGAAGAGCAGGTAAAGGTATCGCAATCGAAACAAGGGAAAGAAATTCTATCAAGACGGCGTGGCTCTTTTCTTGCCATTTTGCTGTCTACGCTACTTTTGCGAGTTGCCAGTCGAATAAGTTTTGTTTTACTTGGTTTTTACCTGGGCGAGCATTTCGCGTCGGCAACCGTTGTTGCGCTTGTTCTTGAAGCATTCTATATCAGTGAACTCCTCCTATCGCCTATCGTAGGGAGCCTTTCTGATCAAAAAGGGCGGAAACTGTTTCTCTTCATAGCCCCTATGATAGGCATAGGGGCCGCTCTCAGTTTTCTGCTTGCGGCCTCGCTCTTCCCTCATCTCAATCCTACAGTCTTCACTGTACAAGTAGGGATACTCTTACTCATGGTATTTGTAGGACGCCTCCTTGAAGGAGCCACCACCGCATTGAACACGCCTGCAACTCTAGGCTACATTACTGATATTACGGTTGGTTCCGAAAAAATGCGGACACGCGTGATGACAGCTTTCGAGATGGTCACAGTAGGTGGTCTGGCATTGGCGATTCCTCTTGGTGGAAAGGTGAGCACCCTTCTAGGCAACCAGGGATTTTTTGTGGTAATTGCAATTCACCTGCTCAACCTTATCGTCATAGGTCACTTTTTGAAAGAGCAGGTGCAAAGAACACCACGAGCCGACGAACATAGCTCACTAGTAGAGAGTTTGAAATTGCTTCGCAATAAACGCGTGTTCACCTTTCTTCCCGCGTGGCTCTCTATTAATACGCTCATTGGCGCATGGATCACGCTGGGTACATTGATACTGACCTACCCCAATCCGGCTGCAGATGCACGTCACCCTCGGCAGTTGCTCTATGGTGGTTTCAGTAAAGACCTTGCCACACTTCTCCTTGGCGGCTTTGGCTTGGTGTTCTTACTCGGAATGGTTCTTTGGATGCTCGTGCTACCACGCCTCCGTCGTACAACCACGGTGTGCATTAGCTTGGTCGGGTTAGTCTTGACAATTACTGCACTTTCATTCATCAATAGTCTGGGAGAAAATCCAGCAAGCCTATCCAAAAATGGAATGACTCAGCTTGTGATGCTTCTTCCTTTCTTCATTGGAGGAATTGTCCTTTTGAGTGGTTTTACTCCTGCTGCACTTACACAACTGGCCGCTTTATCAGAAACACTTCCTGGGAAACGGGGAGCCATTATGGGACTCTATTCGGTTGCATTGGGTATTGGTCAATTGCTAGGAGCATCTGTTGGTGGTCTGTTTGTAGACCGAAATGGCTTCTATGGATTGATGATGTTTTCTGCCCTGCTAGGACTACTGTCACTGGGTAGCGTCCTCTACATGCGTTCACACGGTCACGACCTTAGTGCAGTTGTAGAAAGAAAAGAATGTACGTCCAGCACACAGAGGGAAGCAGAGTGAGACGAGCATGAGGATACATATGTACCTACCACAAAGACAGAAATACCTCATTCATCTTCTCTCTTGGGAGATGGCAGTAGGCATTGCACTCTTCACACCTCTGCTCCTACGTCGTGTTGGAGTAGCAGCATACATCGACAATGGAACTATTGGGCTTGGTTTTGATACAGAGCGTGTTGCACTGCTTGATTACCTTTTGCTCACGTTCTTGGGGAGTCTATTGGTGGCTTTCTTGCTGCGGCAACGCACTGCAGCATGGATAGGTGGCTTCATCTATTTCATAGTATATTACCTTCTCCCTTTTGTGCATCAAGTGCAACACCCCGCTCTAGGACCGGATGGTCACGCACAACTACTGCTTCCGGGAGCATTCGCACGTGTTTTGCTGACCCTACTTGCCCTTTCCCTGTTATGTGCAGGAGCAGGGGCAATTATAGGAGAAGCATATGGGCAGATGCTGCTCGTTCCTCTTGTGACCGTGGGAAAGCGTGGTTGGGCCGCTATGAGGAAGAGGCCCTTGTTAGCGAAAACACCTTCACTGAGGACCTCTTTTTTCTCTCTCATGGGAGGTATGTTACTGCTTGGTTCACTTGTGCTTAGTACTCTTGGTACAGGTCCTTTATTAACATATGGTCTCACAACAAATCTATATCATCCTGCAACCCTCTCTGTTTCACGTCATGGAACACTTCAACAAGGTACCTTCACCAGTCCGTCTCTCGGCAGTATCACACGCACATATTGGATATATTTGCCTCCTTCGTATATGACAGCACGTTCACAACGCTACCCCACCATCTACTTACTGCATGGAAGTCCTGGTGGTCCACAGGACTGGTTTCAAGCGGCACATGCTGCAACAACAGCAGATGCCTTGTTAGAACAGGGCAAAATACGAGAAACGATTCTTATTGGGGCTGATGGAAATGGTCCGCTGTATCGCTTCTCCGAATGGGCGAATAGCTTTGATGGACACCAACGGATGGAAGATGCTCTTGTACAGGACCTCGTCCCGTTTATTGATAGCCACTATCGTACATATGCACATGCAACAGAGCGAGCTATTGGAGGACTTTCAATGGGTGGATATGGTGCTGTCAATATTGCGTTGCATCATCCTGATATCTTTCGCAAGGTCATGAGTGTTGGCGGCTATTTTCAGGCGGAGGGGCCACTATTCGGTCCTGTTCCCGCAAGCAATGCATATCGCCAACTGAATAGTCCGTCCCTCTTTCTTCAAACCTCAAAGGGAAAGCAAAATGGTTCCCAACTGGAGGTTGTTCTCGGTGTAGGGACAACAGATGGACGTTATTATCATGAAGGATTGGCGTTCTATAGGCAGTTGCTTACCGTGAAAATTTCGGTTCGACTATTGACCACCATTGGTGGTCATTCTTGGACACTTTGGGCAAGACAATTTGGGGAGTCTTTGCCTCTCCTGGAGCCTGCATAATTCTCTCATGCGAAAGAGAAATACAACACGCTTCCTTATACGTTCTGTTCCTCTGGTGATAGTTTGAAGGTACTTGAGAACGTAACGCCTAGAGCACTCAACGATGTCATTCCCATAAGACACATGAGGAGGCCCGACCATACATGAAAAAAAACGATCATCGCCGTGACGCTTGCAGGCGGAATATGAAAGAGTCCCGTGAAGATGAGCAGTCCCACCACTTCGTTACTTCCAACTTGACCAGGAGGATTCGGTAAGATGTAGAAGAGGTTGTACAGTAAATAGCCAAAGATAGCTTGTCCAAAAGTGATTGGAGTGCCTATAGTCCAGAAGGCAAAAAAGTTATAGAGACCATCGAAAGAAACAGATATTCCTGTAAGAAGCACTGCCAGAAACAACGTTTGAGGATTCCTCGCACTCATCAGCAAGGCATCAACAAAACCTATCACAAACGTGGCTATTTTACTGCCGAGAGATATAGGAAGCATGTGTGTTAGCTTGTGCAGGAGATTGAGAGCAACTTGACGACGCCATGCTACTAGCGCGATAAACAGAACGACGCTCAGCAATCCCATATTCGCAATACCTAAAACATACCAGAACCTTCCATCTAAGTGTAGCCCAAGAAGCGGGACAATCGGCAAAATAAAAAAAGCGGGAAGCAAATCCATTGCTTTATCCATCGTGATCGTTGGGAGTGATTGGCTGATTGCAAGTGAGTGAGTACGTTTGAGAAGAAGGCTCTTTGCGAGTTCCCCAGCACGAATAGGCAACAGGAAATTGAGAAAAACACCCACCAGGAAGAGTTGAACGACGTTCACCGTCCCGACATTCTTTACAGGATTCAGAAACAGTTTCCAGCGTATGGCACGACAGATGAAGGCAAGAACAAAGGCTGCACTTGCGAAGAGAGCGAAGAGCACCCCATGCCATGTCGTCAGGTTCTGTCGGAGTAGTTGGAATATTTCAGAAATATGGATGAAGCGAGAGAGAGCCAATAAGCATCCCACACCAATCATGAAACCTAGTATTCCTTTGAAGAGAGGAGAACGTAGGAGAAGCCGCCACGATGGTTTTTGACGAGTGGATGGTTGTGCTGAGCGAATTGTGACCTTCTCTTCTCGTATACTTGGTGGAAGAGGGCATGTTTCTTGCTCACGTGTAGGAATACTAATTTTCACAAGTTTCACTCGATGAAAAGTGGGAGGATATGAAGAGCCATTTCCAGGTCTTTGTTGATTTTGCACGTCTTTCTCTTTCCTAACATAGCAGTTAATACAAGGATTATCATACCCTCATGAGACATGAGAGGTTCGTCGTGTCTACACAGGCTTCGTCGTGTAGAGGGCAAGCTATATACTCTCTTTTCCTTGTGTACGTCAGAGCATATATGCGAAGTATGAGGGAATGATGAGAACCGCTTCTTGTGTTCCTCTTTTCAGTCAAAAGTACTTGTGTTCCTACAAGATCGCTTCTATAGACGTGTGTTCGCTTTCCTTACAAGCAAGGAGCACTTTTTCCTCATTAGCGTGTGCCTGTCAGGAGTGATAGACACACGATTTGTTGCGTATATAGCGCATAAAGATATCAATTACATGTGAGAGGTGTTCCGATCAAAATCCCGAACATGTTCTGCAATCATGGTTTGATTCAACACCAATCCAGGGTAATGCATCAAAAATTTCACATGGGAGAAGTCCCTTTCTCATCTGCATCTCATGTGCTGAATGTAGGATTTCCCACATGCAATGGACATATCTAAAATAGTAGGAGACATGAAAAGAATGCTTGGAACCTTCATGAAAATTAACTACACTCTGTTTCAAGAAATCAATACACCTGCTGGAACACATCCCTGGTTCGATGCCTTCATGGTTTTTTGTGCGAATTCACTCATTTTCCTTTTTCCGCTCATCCTCGTCATGACATGGGGAAGACCTTTGAACTGGCGGAAATACCTGATCTATCAAGAGGAGGAAGAATTCCTTCAGGAACGTCGAGCAGCCGTTCTTTGGACTGGATTTGCATGTCTTGTGGCCTACGGCATAAACCTTCTCATTGAACAGTTTGTCTTTGAGCCACGCCCGTTCGTCAGCCACCATGTCCACTTATTAGTGAGCCATACAGCAGACTCCTCGTTTCCGAGCGATCACACAGCGTGGGCATGTGCAGTGGTAGGCATGCTCTTATTTTCTCTGCTTCCACGGGCATATCGTCAGCACAGAAACATTCAATCCTGGATACAGATGCGTCCCTTCCTTGTGTCATGCCTCTTCCTTGTGCTTGCAATCCTGTTCGCAGGCTGTATCGGCATAGCACGCATCTATGTTGGGGTGCATTATCCTGGAGATATTCTTGGGGGTGCAATAGATGGTCTCCTTGCAGCATTACTCGTAACATTTCTTCGCCAGTGGTTCCGTCAGCCGACGAATGCCATTCTTCGACTCGCGCAGAGGTTACATATAGCTTAACAAAAGAGTGCATAGAGGGGGAGGTATCTGCCTCCCTTTAAGTTAAGATATTGATCCCGCAAAGTAGAATCGGATGTGGCAGTTTTTCAAATCTTTAGGTCTGAGTTGGGAGATCATTGGGCAAGTGATGTCTTAGGCGGGTACCTCTTTAGCAATATGCTTCTTGGTCTAGCACTCTGGATATACCTTCACGTCAGGACAAAAAGAATGAGAAAACGCATTGTCTGAAGAAGACATGTTCCTTTTCCATTCTCTTCTCTTCCGAAGCTTCAGAAGGGTTTGATACTCATGAAGTGCCTTTCAGAGCGAGTTCTTGTCATACTGATACAACGTTCCCTCCCACAAAATCTTCCTCGTTACTTTCAGCATATCACCTTCATTTCGCCAGAACACGACGTGACCATTCTAGGTCCTGCCATGCGAAACACAGTATGAAAGGTGTTCAGAAAACGATGAGAGACGGATGAATTGGCAGATTTCGGGCGAGGCAATGCGCTACCGCGAGTCAGTCGTATCACCCCACCAAGGCATATACATTGTTGACAATTTCCGCTCCTTTTCATAGCGTATTTTCCCCGTGTGTACCGTCTCACCTCTAGGTTTACCTTGAAGGAAACGACCGAAACAGCTTTGAATTGTCGGTTCTCTTTTTTGCGCGTTTTGTCTCTAACACTCCTCTTTGCTTCAACTGTAGATATATCCACAGTGCCAGACCGAGGAGGACTCCACCAATCAGATAGGAGCCTAAGACATCGCTCGCCCAGTGGTCGCCCAAGTAGATGCGCGAAGGACCGACCAGCACAACGAAAAGGGCTGAGACCACCAGTAAGACAATGCGCCACCACGCCTTCCCTCTAAAGAGGATAATCCCGAATGAGAAGAGCAAGCCCCAGAATGCAAGGTACGCCATCACATGTCCGCTAGGAAAACTCTGACCTGATGCTGCCTGAAATATCTCTACCAGACCGGCATTTGGCCGTGGACGCTCTACAATGAGCTTGAGCAGTGCATTCAGACCAGCACTCACGGCTGAAAGAGCGACGATAAAAAGAGCCTCTAGACGTAAGCCCAATCTTAGGAAGATGGCTGCTGCCAAAATCACGAACGCAGGGAGAAGGAGACTACTCCCCGGGTAACTGATGACCAGCATCGTTATTTTGAGCCAGGGGGCGGGGTTCTCCTGAAATTCGCGAGTAATTGCTATATCTATGGGTAACACTGGATTGGAGTGAACCCACCAAGCTAAAATCCCAAAGAGCGTCAGTTGGACAGCATAGATGAGTAAGAGGATACGAGCAGTTCTGCTTAAATGATACCAGGGGCGACGCGAAGCAGTAACCTCCTCGACCACGCCTTCATGCATTGGTTTTTGTAACATTGTCTATTTTTCCTGCGCTAATCCTATTCTATAAAAAAATACGTTGAACATGTGTGAGGGAAGGTGTGTTTGTCTATCTCACTCTTGTGCGCTGCCGTCATATTATTCTTTCATCAACTCTCATTCTTCATAAAAAAGCTCTTCTAGGAAATGAAGAAAGTCTCTCCACAGCTTCAATTTCTCCAGCACTCTCTTCATGGATACCATATCAAATACTGTGTGACGATTACAGTTAGGAAGTACTAAAGCCTATTGCAGGTCTAGCTTTCAATCTTTCCTGCTTTGTGCTATAACACAACATTTTTATGACGTTTTCTTCATGCATCCCGTGCGAATTGCCATGCTGGTCGGCAAACAACGAGAGGCTAAAGCGATACACGCACACCTTAACATAGATTACGTAGACGAGATGAGAAGGACATTAACAGAGCCATCAGGTATTCATCCTCTCTTTGTCTCTATTCCTGAGAACCTTCTTGCAAAGCTTGAGACGTATGCCGTCTCTCGTTGACCTACACTGATGGGCCACGAGTAGGAGAGTTGCTCTGTATCTGTTTTATCCTTGGCTGCAGATAGGGGTAGAACTACGTAAACTGAGATGAAGGGCAGAGTATCGTTTAGAAGAAGCGTTATTCTACCTGGACAGCTTTTCTTCCCCTCGTCGAGGACCAATTTGTTAGTTGGCGGTGGAATGAAAGCTGATTTTCATCTATTTTCCTGTGCTGAGTTTCAACTCCAGCTTTTTAAGGAACTACTCGAGTGGTACAAAACACGCTTTGCTTGAAATAACCGATACTCTACCCTTCATCTCGGCTTATGTAGCTCTACCCCTAAATCAGAATAGACGATGTTCTTAGCACATTGCCTCATCCAAAATCTTCCTGTGCATCCTCCTCCACCTTGCTGCTTCAATCACGGTCAAGAGGGCTAGTGTCTGGATATCCGCTTTATTCTAGAGACTCTTCTGAGATCAAACGCGAAGATTTTGAGGAGGCACGAGGCTCAAAAATGGACATGAGTCTGTTCCCTCAAGGCAACCAATCTCACCTCTTTGACGCGCCGTGGCACTCGGCGACTAAAGACTTTTCCTCAGAGACATGACGCGATCATGATTGTAACGAGGAAGCGGATATCCGTGCGAAGACGATCATCGTTGATTGGCACTCTACCCTGATGAGATCAGCAAGTCTGTCATGACGTGGATGCATGAAGACCCACAAGTTGGGAAGCGTCATCACAGGTGCAGAAGTTGCTGAAAGCGTAAGGGTGGGAGATATATTGGTCGCAACTCCATCCACTTCTTCTCTTCAAGTGTACGCTAGCGAAAACGACATACATTGTCTCCTGTATCTCTCGCAGAGAATGCTCCTACCGTCTCAAAACAGCACCAAGAGCGTCATGGCTCTTTATACTTCTCCCTGGAAAA
>CAZZVE010000083.1:2510-20725 GCA_964657325.1 uncultured Ktedonobacterales bacterium | reverse complement strand
GATGCTGAGGAGCAATTGCGTCTAGCCTATTTGTTAGAACGGCTTGGGGAATGTACAAGAGTGATGGGTAAGTTTGAGAACGCACGTCATTTTTACGAGAGGGTCTTAGACTTACGCAAAGCAATCTATACTTCTTCGCCTCATGCTACCTCAGATGTTGCTCAAGTTGATGCTCTAATATGGTGCGAAATTGGATGGACATGGTATAGTATCGGCGATATTGCAAAAGCTCATTGGTGTAGTAAACAAGGGGAGCATATACTCCAGAAAAATGGTATCGCTGATGGACCTGCATGGGCAATGCTATATTTTCAAAGAAGTTATATAAGTTGGCAAGAAGGCAAGTACGAAGATGCGCGCAACAGCGCACAAACTGCACTTACACTTTTTGAGAGTACGGCTAAGCAAAAAGAACATGGTGATAGTGGACTTTATAGTTCCACACACACAAGACGCTCACTTGCAGGTGACCCTGTGAATATTGGACGAACACATACCCTACTCGGTGCAATTGCAAGTGCTGTTGGTCAGCCTGCATCTGCAATTGCACATTTGAATACAGCACTCGCTCTTTACGAGACATATCAACGTCATCGAGAGATTGCATCTGTTTGTTGCAATCTTGGCGATATTTACCTTCGTCAAGCAGAACATAAGTTAGCTCAGTCTTCACTTAGACGTTCACTTAATATTGCAGAGCAACTTGTAGGAGAAATTCCGTTGGTGTCGGTAGTTCGTGGTAACTTGGGTGTATTAGCAATGCGTCTAGGGGAAATAAAGGAAGCCGAGTCTTGGTTCAAACAAGGTATCGAGTTAGCAGAATACGTTAATGATCCTGTATATGTAAGTATATTGCACGCTTACTTGTCTATCGTACTTCAAGAACAAAGAAAATTTTCAGAGGCTAGAAAAAGTATTTACTACTCATTACGTAATGGTCGTTCTATGCATATTGCTCCGTGTATTAGCCTTGCACTTGTTTCTCTAGGTTCTGTGTATATTACTCAAGCTATGATGTTTGAAAAGAATGAAGAAAATGTATGGTACCTTAAGCGTGCTCAGACTGTACTACAATATGCGCAGAAGCTTGAAGATAGTGAAGTAGAGACCAAAACAGAAGGGAAGTTGTTGCTAGCGCAAATTGCATTTTTGTTTGGCAAGATAGAAATCTCACAACAACAAGCAATACAGATACTCCAAGAAGCAAAGCAATATGAGTTGACATGGCTTGTTGCACGTACACAGTGTTTACTAGGAAGTGTTATGTCAGCACTGCACGAGTTTAAACAGTCAATACAGTATTTTGAACAGGCACTGCGTACATTCCAGAAGCGCGGCATGGTGCTAGAGGAGGCACGAACCTTACGTGAACGAAGCGTTGCGTTGCTCTCAAATGTAGACCTCGGCGCGGAAGAACGAGTCAAGGCGATACAAGATCTGAATGTTGCCAACGAGATGTTTATAACACGTCAGGCAATTCTCGATGCTCAAATTACGCAGCGTGTTCTCGTTGCACATGCGCAACACGTAGAGGTGTGATACTGTTCGTCAGATACCTAGTACCCGAATAATTAAGGTTGTAGGGATCACGTTTACACGTCCAAGGCACAATGTCGCTGCAAGCATGACAGGGGCAAGCCCTGTCACTACTATACACCGGATTCGCGTGGCGAAGCCGCGCTGCAGTGTTCAATATAGTAGTGACAGGGCTTGCCCCTGTCATGCTTCCCACGGCTCGGCACACGATTACAAACCCAGCAATCCTTATCTTGATGCGGATGATATCTAATTCCATTAGACCCCTACGGACGTTCCACCCGTGGATGTCGTTATCTTAGCGACGAATGGGAATGATTGGTGTTCCAACGGAAAATGTTTCGTGGCAACGCAGACAGTAATATTGGCGACGACCTTCATCGTCTAAATATGGCATACTGTCTGTGTCGATATCGACATGAAGACGTGCTGACTGCTGACAATGGGGACAACGATAGTACTTGATGGCCTGTACATCCTGTGAAGTAGAAAAATGTTCGTAGTGCATACTGCATTTCCCCCGTGAATTCCCCTGAACGTGTACTTTGGCTGATAATTATTTGCTCCCGCACAAAACGATACCATACCACACAACATTTTTCAAGTAAAATATGAGCACATTTTACACACATGTTGACATCACGAAAACTGATTATGTTACACCACTATGTAGTAACGCACATTGCAGAAATCTGTAATGCGTGATATGTCCATCGCAAATTGTGTTCTCCCTATCATACTCGCATCATACCGTCTCAAGATGCGTTGCTTAGGCATGCAAGCCAGCAACTTCTACCCAAGAAAATCAGAGAAGAATCGACCACACGTGCCCGAAAAAATAGGTATTCTATAGTCAACCAATGAGTAGAGTGTACTCATTAAACACTGATTACGCCGCATCTCGAAAGGACGGGTACGACGCATGAATCTAATTATTAATCGCTGGCCCCAGACCATTATCTTCTTTGTTATTGCCTTATTAACACTCCTCGCCATCACATTTGTTTTACTTTCGACATTTGCACATGTTAATGTTCTGCATCTACTTTCAAGCTTAGGTGACGCCATACCTAACATTATAGTTCGATATCCGTAATTTAACTCCCATCATCTCGCCCTACCCCATAATGGGGCATAGAAAGCGACAGGTTTGGTGGCTTGCGTATAGTGTACATGAAAGGACTTGGGAATATGTCACATTATGACTAACAGCAAAACATAAACAAATGGCTCATTCCTATTTGGAATGGGCCATTTGTTTATGTTATTTGTATCGTGGGGCCACCTTTATGCAGCAACAAAGAGCATTTCGTCTAGTTTGGAACCGTCGATGGTTTCGACCTGAATTAGATGCTCGGAGATAGCGATGAGGCGATCTTTCTTCTCGGTCAGGATATTCAAGGCCGTCGTATACGCTTGTTCAATCAAGGCACTTACTTCGGCGTCAATCTTCGCCGCCGTTACTGCGCTGATCGAGGAAGAGCCGTCAGCCTCCGCTTTGAACGCCACGTTACCAAGTGGACTCATCCCAAACTCGCACACCATACGTCGTGCGATACCTGTCACATACTCGATGTCCTGGCTCGCGCCAGTGGTGATATCACCAAAGATAATCTCTTCGGCAGCACGTCCACCCATAGCACCCGCGAGCTTTGCCACGAGTTCGGAGCGGCGGAACAGGTAGCGGTCCTCTGCTGGAGCTTGCACCGTGATACCAAGAGCCATACCTCGTGCGATAGCAGAAACTTTCTGCACTGGATCTGCACCCGGCATAGAACGCATGACGATGGCATGACCAACTTCGTGATAGGCGATAATTGACTTCTCAGCCTCAGTGATCAGGCGGCTTTTGCGCTCTGGCCCAGCCATCACGCGCAGAATAGACTCATCAAGGTGTGGCTGACAAATGGTGTCGTGTCCGTTACGTGCAGCAAGCAATGCTGCCTCATTCAAAACGTTGGCAAGGTCCGCACCAGAGAAACCTGCGGTCTGACGTGCAAGGTCTTGCATAGTGACGTGTTCAGCGAAAGGCTTATCCTTGGCATGTACTTCAAGAATAGCCAAACGACCACGGATGTCAGGCTTGTCAAGCATCACACGACGGTCAAAGCGCCCTGGACGGAGCAGAGCCTGATCGAGGACATCGGGACGATTGGTTGCCGCAATTACAACAACGTTGCTTTGCTTGTCAAAACCATCCATTTCGACGAGCAACTGGTTCAGCGTTTGCTCACGCTCGTCGTTCCCATTGCCACCTGTGTTGCTACGCTGGCGTCCAACCGCATCAATTTCATCAATAAAGAGAATGCATGGCGCATGGTCTTTCGCTTCCTTAAAGAGATCGCGCACACGGGCAGCACCCACGCCGACAAACATCTCGACAAACTCAGAACCATTGACGCTATAAAAAGCTACACCCGCCTCGCCTGCCACTGCACGTGAAATAAGTGTCTTGCCTGTGCCGGGTGAGCCAACGAGAAGAACGCCCTTTGGAGTGCGTGCGCCCATTGCAGTGAAACGTTCGGGCGTTTTTAAAAATTCTACGATCTCCTGTAGTTCCATCTTGGCCTCTTCAACACCCGCGACATCCTTGAAGAGAACCGAGGGCTTTGACTCATTGAAGCGTTTTGCTTTCGAGCGCGAAAACGACATCGCTTGCCCATTCGCGCCACCGCGCCGAATAAAGAAATACATACCACCAACAAGTACCGCTATTAGGAGCACATCAGCCAGACTCTGCGCCCACTGCACATGCTGCCCGTTGTCAATACTTACCGAGACACCATCATGACGCAATATCTCGGTCACTGCCTGTCCCTCTTCCTTAAGGGCATGATACTGTTGGCCCTTGAGACCCGTTGCCACAATATCGTTATTGTTGCTGATCGTGACTGACTTTAACAGGTGATGATCTGCCATGTTCATGAGATCACTGATAGGCTTCTCTTGTACAGAAGCATTGCTCAGTGAAAAATTCAGCGTATGCGTGATAGCTAGAACGAGCAGAAGTAGACCAGCCAGAGCAAGAGTTGCTGCTATACCGTAACGTACAACGGCACTTCTCTTTTTTAACGTTTTACGCAATAAGCTCTGAGGCTTTGTTGACTCGCGGTTATCTTTTGGAAATATCTGCATGAGGTACCGTTAGACCCTTCTATATTTTCAAATATTTGTTTCTACCTACGGTGCGTATGTTCTATCCTACTTGGGTATTCACATCCTTAAAGAATGCTGAGGAAAAGTGTTATACACGTAGTATAACGTACACTTTCAGCTTTATCAAGGTAAGATTACACTAAGAATGCTGAGAAATATTAGAATTTAGTACCAATGTACTTACTAAGACAACAAGGTATTTGAAAGTCGAAGATGATGAGAAGAACATCGGCACGGAGATGCTTTCAACAGAAAGGGGTTGTAGACAGGACAAAAGAGGGAAGTAATGAAAATGTAGAGACTACAATAATGCAACTTCACAATTTCGTGAGGACACGAAATGCCTGTAGAGTCTAATTCTATTACTCCCATACGCATCAAGTTACAAAAGGATGAGTTAGTAATGAGGGTCGTTCAGACGATTGGCAGCATAACAGGGATAAGCCCTGTCATGCTCTCGACGCCCTATTTCTGCCCCCTATAAAACTCAACAATTCTTAGATTGATGCGTATGGGAGTAATAGAATTAGACTCTACAATTAAAGTATCCGCGTTATCAAGCAGTTACCATTTAGGCATGATTACAGCGGGGTATCGACTCCCATATGACCCATGCGGCAGGATTTGACGCACACGATCAAGGTCTGCCTGACTAAGAGTTACATCAACGGCTGCGACGTTCTCCTCCAACCGGGTTGAATTTCGTGTGCCGGGGATTGGCACGATATCCTCGCCTTGCGCGAGCAACCACGCTAGTGCTAACTGGGTTACAGTGATGCCCTTAGATTGCGCAAGTTCGGTCAGTTGATTAATAGCCTGGACATTTGCCTTATAGTTCTCACCTTGCCACCGCTCGTCGAAGGTACGCATATCACCTTCGGGATATTCGTTTCCTGGCTTGACAGTGGAGGTGAGGAAACCCCGCCCTAATGGAGAGTAGGGGACGAAGCCGATACCGAGTTCGCGGATCGTCGGGAGAACGGCGATCTCGACCTCGCGTTCAAAGATGGAGTACTCAGTTTGCAACAGTGACACAGGTTGCACGGCGTGGGCGCGGCGGATGTTGTCTGGTCCAGCCTCGCTAAGTCCGAAGAATCGGACCTTCCCAGCGTCGATGAGTTCTTTAACCGCACCTGCAACGTCCTCGATTGGCACGTTCGGGTCTACACGGTGCTGGTAGAGCACGTCGATGTGGTCAGTCTGTAGGTAGCGCAAACTGTTCTCAGTGACCTCGCGGATGTGTGCTGGTCGGCTGTCCAGTCCCAGACCGATTTTCTGAGGGTCGGACAGGTCGAACCCGAATTTAGTGGCGATCACCACTTTGTCGCGGAAGTCCTTGACCGCCTGACCAAGCAACATTTCGCTTGAACCGGTTCCCATACCGTAGAGTTCGGCGGTATCGAAGAAAGTCACGCCGAGTTCGTAGGCATGGCGGATCGTGGCAATGCTCTGCTCGTTATCGCTGGGGCCATAGGCCATCGTCATGCCCATTGTGCCCAGGCCGAGGGCTGAAACGTCGAGGCCCTGTTTACCAAGTGTACGGTGCTTCATGGTTATCTCCTTAAAATTGTAAAACGTATTTTTCTATTCATCAGTTCGATTAGCTCGTGTGATAGAATTATGCATCCCCTTTTGATCGAGAACCAGAACTCAAATTATCCTGGTATAAAAACTGTCAGGCTAAAATAGAAAGAAGCGAACAATGAACGATGAAAAACGACGGCAAGAACTGGCGCAATTCTTACGAACGCGACGAGAACGGCTCTTGCCAGAGGCAGTGGGATTATCTGTTGGTTCGCATCGTCGCACATCAGGATTACGGAGAGAGGAACTATCACAGTTAGCGGGGATTGGAGTGACATGGTATACCCGATTAGAGCAGGGACAAGATATCATCGTTTCCCCACAGGTGCTAGAGAGCCTGGCAAGGGTCTTTAGCCTGAATGCCACTGAGCGAAATCATCTCTTTGTCCTCGCGCGAGAAGAGGTACCTGCCGATCCATATCCCTTAACAAATAGAATCAGTCCTCAGCTTCAAGCTGTTCTCGACACTATGAGCAACTCGCCTGCCTATGTCATAAATCCACGCTGGGATATTGTGGGCTGGAATCAGGCAATGTATCGCGTCTTTCAAGACTTTAACACAAGCACAACATACGAGCGAAATGTTCTACGTTCTCTGTTCACCGACCCTTTACTGCGGTGTGGTTTCAACGACTGGGGAAAAGAGGCGAGGGGGATGCTAGCTCTATTTCGTGCGAGTAGTGAACGCTACGTGAGAGAGGCATGGTTCAAGACTTTGGTAACAGAGCTTGAGCAGACAAGTTCAGAATTCCGAGAGTGGTGGCCCCGACATGATATCCAGTCAGCGTATACGGGACACAAAGAACTGAATCATCCTCTAGTTGGGTGGCTGGTCCTTCAAACAAGTACATTTCAGGTTGTGGACGCACTCGATCTGCGGATGGTTATTTTTACGGCAGCGGATACCGAAACAGCGAAGAAGCTGATCCAACTGACACAGCCAGTGGAGGCTCAGCTAGTTAGTCAAGGAGTAAATGCATGAGCCTATTACAAGAGAACGAAACGTTAAGTGTTGGCATAGTTATTTTTGATCAGGTCGAGGTGCTGGATTTCTGCGGACCCTTTGAAGTCTTTTCGGTAACAACAAATATGGTAGAGCAACAGCATACAGACAAAAAAGGACCATTTCATGTATTCACAATTGCGGAACAGAGTCGCCTAGTGGCAACGCGTGGAGGCATGTTGGTACAGCCTCACTTCACAATTGCAGATCACCCACACATTGATATCATCATTGTTCCAGGAGGCTTCGGCACACGCAAAGAGATTGATAACCCTGTCTTGATGGAGTGGCTAGCGAAGGTTACACGACAAACGAGACTTACCACATCCGTGTGTACAGGCTCGTTTTTGCTAGCGAAAGTTGGTGTGTTGGCAGGCCATAGTGCAACAACACACTGGGCAAGCCTTGACCGCTTTGCACAGGCATTTCCACAGGTTCAAGTACAACGCGAAGTACGCTGGGTAGATGATGGTACGGTAATCACCTCGGCTGGTGTATCAGCAGGCATTGATATGAGTTTACATGTGGTGGAGCATCTGCTAGGAAGAGAGCAAGCCGAGCAAACAGCGAGGCAAATGGAGTATGTATGGCAGGAGAATGCTCGTCAATAACTCGTGACGGGTAGAGACTGTGGTAGTAGTCTGTCAAAGGACATGTGTCAGGGGCAAGGGCATCCCCTTGCGGGTGCCCTGGTTCAAGCGACAAATCAGCTTTAACAAACTAGTAGGAACCGATTTATCGCGTCCTTGTTGGTGGTTGATTGCCAACAAGGACGTGATAAATCGATCCCTACCACAGCCCCTACAACTACTAATTTAATACACCATGAGCGAGAAACCATTTTTACGTGTGAGTGGGGCATCTTTCCTGAGCGCACGCCAACCAGTCTTGCTGATTATTGCACGCTTTTGTAGCAGGTTGAGTTGTTCATCAGTAAAGTGCTCTGATGCGACAAGAACAGCTTTTCTCAATTCAGGACGAAGCGAGTTAATACGTTTCTCGATTTCTGTCAAGCGTCGCTCATTGTAAGGCAAACCTCGAACGGCTCTACGTGCAAGTTCGGCCCATTCCGAGGCAAGAGGTACCAGGATGATCCATTTTTCGACAATATACGAAGACAATCGATCAAAGTTGGCCGCCGAAGCATAGCTAGTCATACTCTGTATTTCCCCCCGAATAATATTTAACACTATTGTCATCTTCCAAATTCAAGCATATATAAGCAAAATGCAGCTGTTGTCTGTTCTACTGGAATAGACGGATATGTCCACTCAAACAAATTTTGATAGATATGTTCCCTATTATATAGAACGCTTAGCAGAAAACTTTGGATCACATATGTATTGTACCTGGACATAAGCAACACTCTAACTTTTAGAGTATCCTCTCGTACATATAATGAGCCAGAAAATAGCATGCTTATAGAAGAAGGACGGAAGGGAATCATGGAGGAGTCACAAAATAACGCTACTACTACCAAACTTCCACAAGAGAATATAGGAAGCGCGGTCAATACAACGCCATCTCCAATAAATACCGCAACAAGCGGCTCAAGTAATACAGTTATGCAAAATAATGTGACACAAACACCAGAATCACAAATAACGAATGAGCTACAACTAACAGTTATTGAGGGCTTCCAAGTTGCACGTGGTGTCGCACGTATTGATCCTGCGGATATCGCACGCATGGGTTGTCAAGCTGGTGATGTCGTGTTAGTGACAGGTGGACGTACAACTGCGGCGAAGTTGGTGCCAAGTGGCACGGCGGATCGAGGTCGTCAGACGATTCAGATGGATAGCCAGGTACGTCAAAATAGTGCATCTGGTTTGAGTGAGAGGGTTACAGTTCGCAAGGCAAAGGTGCGTAATGCCGAGAAGGTGACACTTCTTCCCTTGAGCGCAGGAGCACCTATTCAAGAGAGCGATCTACAATATATTGCCCGTTATCTCGTTGGACTACCTGTCGTTATCGGTGATCTTCTACGTGTGGGCACGCCAGCACCGGGTTCTGCACCACGCGAATTTCTAATTATTGGCACAACACCCACAACTCCAGCCTACACACTTCAACAGAGAAACACTGGCGACTTGCCATTACCACCCTCTCAACCTATAACAGATGTCGAAGCGGTGGTAGTGCAACCGGGGACCATTGTACGTGCACAGGCGCGAGGTGCGAGCAATAACACACCGGGGCGTGTAAGTTACGAAGATATCGGTGGTCTGGGCAAAGAGTTGCAGCGCATTCGAGAGATGATCGAGTTACCCTTGAAGTACCCTGCTGTCTTTGACCGTCTCGGTGTCGAGCCACCCAAAGGCGTCTTGTTGTATGGACCTCCAGGTACTGGTAAAACACTCATCGCTCGTGTAGTTGCGGCTGAGACAAATGCATCCTTTTTTATTATTAATGGACCAGAAATTATTAATAAGTTCTATGGTGAGAGTGAGTCACGTCTACGAAGCGTCTTTCAAGAGGCGCAACGCAAAGCACCAAGTATCATTTTTATTGATGAGCTAGATGCATTAGCTCCAAAGCGTGCCGAGACTGGTGGCGAGGTGGAACGCCGTATTGTTGGACAGTTGCTTGCCTTGATGGACGGTATGGCTTCGCGTGGTCAGGTTGTGCTCATTGGAGCCACCAATCAGCCAAACGCACTCGATCCCGCCGTGCGTCGTCCAGGTCGCTTTGACCGCGAAATATCGCTCCGTGTGCCCGATGTACGCGGACGTACAGAGATATTGCGCATTCACAGTAAGGACGCGGCACTCGCAAACGATATTGACTTTGCACGTCTGGCACAACTTACCCCCGGCTTTGTCGGTGCTGATCTTGAAGCGTTATGTCGAGAAGCAGCGATGATTGCCCTGCGCCGCGTGCTACCCCATATTGACTATCAGAAAGGCTACATTCCTTATGAAACACTGGTCAATCTGAACATCACAATGAGCGACTTCCAGGCTGCATTACGTGAAGTTGAACCATCAACAACGCGTGAGGTATACGTTGAGGTAAGCGAAACGTCCTGGGACGATATTGGCGGTTTACAGGATATCAAAGATACCCTCACAGAGGGTGTTGAGTGGCCTCTACGCTACCCGGAGATTTACGCTAACGCCAAAGTTGAAGCTCCACGCGGTGTCCTTCTCGCTGGCCCTCCAGGATCGGGCAAAACGCTTCTCGCGCGCGCGCTGGCCCATCAATGTGAAGCTAGTTTCATCTCGATTAAGGGACCAGAATTGCTCTCCAAATTTGTTGGTGAGTCTGAAAAGGGTGTGCGTGAGATATTCCGCCGTGCGAAACAGGCTGCCCCATGTATCATCTTTTTCGATGAAATCGACTCGTTAGCCCCTCGTCGTGGCACTGGTAATGATGGGAATGTTGGTGATCGAGTTATCGCGCAACTTTTGACCGAGATGGATGGCATCGAGGGACGTGAAGGGGTTATTGTGGTAGCGGCAACGAACCGTCCAGACATGATTGATCCAGCTCTACTGCGTCCAGGTCGCTTCGACTTGATTGTCGAATTACACTATCCTACTGAAGTCGAACGGCAGACCATTTTCAAGGTTCATCTACGCGATAGACCACTTGCGCCAGAGATTACCGTAGAGGAATTGGCCCGTCTTACCGAGGGACGAAGCGGCGCGGACATCGAAGCTATCTGTCGTCGTGCCGCCTTACTCGCGTTACGTGATTGGATTAGTCCTAAACTCGCGCTTGGGCGTGTTCAAGTGACAGAAGCTACTGATGATGGCGACGAGCCACAAGAGGCTACACCACAGGAGGATGCCTCCCCATCTACTACACAGGGTCCAGTCATGCCTTCTACACGTTTCTTTATCCGACCGGAGCATTTCGCCCGCGCCCTTGACGAGCAACGTGAACGGTACGCAGTTCAAGAAGAGGCTGAGGAGAAACGCGAACGTCAGGACCGAGGACGCCAGCGTCTTATCGAGATGGCAGCGGACCAACAAAGTGACGAAAAACCTCCACTAAGAGGCTTCCGTCTCTGGTTCGCAAGGCTCCTCGGTATTGTTCAATAATAGTTATCCTATACAATGAAAAGAGGACTAGTGTAGTACAGCGTGTACGCCGTACTACACTAGTCCTCTTTTCACTGTTCAAACATCTTAACATATGTTACGACACTATTAACAATTGTTTGGCAATATGACCATTTGATCCTATAAACACTTACAAAATGCAGGTACCTATGGTATAATTGTATATGGTGAGCGTAGTAAAAAGCGAAGGGAGAGTCCCATGCCACCAATATCTGATAACACTTCTCCCGTCTCTCGTAGGCAGATCACCGAAGCATACCTGCAGGCACTACGGTTGATAGACGAGCGCGTCGCCCCCTTGTTGGGTAAAGCAACTACTCGTATCCTGGTGCAAGTTGCCGCTAAGCGTGTCATAGATGACTACCCCTTTCTCTCCTTTTTTATGACCATGCCTTATACCGAAATTGACCCTTCAATCATCCATGAACAACTTTCCGGCACAACTTTACAGGAACTTTCAGATGGATTAGATGCACTTCTAAGTGCATGCTTTGCAGGTCTTACCGAATTAACAGGCAACATCATTACGTCTCCACTTCATCGTGAGATATATCACCATTTACAACAAGCACAACAGTAGTAAAGTACGGAGAGCTATGTGCAGTATCACGGTACGAAGGACTTGTATCACACAGAAAATACGTATGCTTACGGAGAGCAGCGTACAGCAGTAGGAACTATGGATGGCATAGAACATCGACTTCCAACAATCAGTTCTGAACTGGAGTTTCTTAACGTCATAGGAAAACGCTTCGTCGCAGCACTTGACCGCTTCGATGTTCATCGTGCCCTTATGACCACCTTGCAAGATATGTACAGCTTCTCTGCGTGCTGTATTCTGATCAAAGGCAATCCGCATCAACTGTTCATCATCCCGTGTCAACCATTAAGTGCCTCGTTCATTGAAGACATGATTCGACGTATCACGAATGCAGCACAAGTACTAGATTTTCCCTTCGTTGAAGCAGAACAGCTTGCTCAAACTGCTTACTTTGACGCACCTGACGAGGTAGCACAGTTTCGTACACAGGAGGCAATTGAAGGAACCGAAATTCTTTCCTGTCTCAATATTCCTCTTACAATTGAAAACCACATTATCGGTATATTAAGTTTGTTCGATGAACTTGTTGGAACGTTTGATAGTGATCTACTTAAACTCACAACAATGATTGCTGACTACGCGGCGTTTGCGTTGGAAAACGTTGGATTACGTGAACGTGAGCACACGCTGTGGCGGCAGGCAGAACTTGAGCGTCAGCGCCTTGAACTGATTATTAGAAGTATGACAGAGGGTCTTCTCATTACTGACGAACAAGGGGCCATTGTCTCAATGAATCAATCCGCGCAACAGTTGCTTTCACAAACGGTTGGAGACTTGCCCTTATACATTCCATTACAACATCTTGCACAGGTTCAACATATACAGTGGATTCATACGCTGGCTACATGTGTTGATGAAGCGTTACATGGAAATACCATTGTAAGCAATGAAATAGTTGCGGGTGATAGTAATGAACAAGTACCCTTGACGCTAGGGCTCAGCGTTTCTCCACTCGACGATGGAGTCGGTAGCACCACACATCCAACAGGTGTTGTTATTGTACTCAATGATATCACGGCTAATAAGCAAGTTGAGCGTCTCAAAGACGAATTTGTCTCCGTCGTCTCACATGAATTGCGCACTCCGCTTACAAATATCAAAGGGTACACACAACATCTTGTGCGTCGTCTTGAGAGGCGTATACGAAAAATTCAGGACACGCAGCAAGCACAAGACATCACCTCTCTCGATTTGCCTGAAAGTGTTGATCTGCGTAGTGTACTCATTGTACAAAGCCAAACAGACCGCCTGGAACGGTTGGTAAGTGACTTGCTTGATCGCTCACGTGTCCAATGGGGCCAGCTTACACTTGAGTACGAGGAATTTTTCCTCGCCGATGTATTAACAGAATGTATTCGCTCGGTGCAGGCAAGTGCTGAACAACACACGCTCTACCTGGATATTCAGGTACAAGATACGCACATTATGGCAGACAAGAACCGGATTTGTCAGGTAATCGGGAACCTGCTTGATAACGCTGTAAAGTACTCACCACAAGGTGGACAGGTAACGGTGCGTCTACAAGAGCAAGACGATATGTATCTCATTAGTGTGATTGACCAAGGCATTGGTGTCAACCCAGAGCATTATGAGCACATTTTTGAGCGTTTCTATCGTGTCAGCAACGCGCCAACGCGCCAATATTCAGGAGTTGGATTGGGACTCTACGTTGCTAAAGCGATTGTCGTCAAACATGGAGGCAACATCTGGCTTTCGGAGAATAAAGGCATTGGCGGTACAATCTTTTACGTCACCCTCCCTCACACACCTCCTACCAAAGAAGAACTGTAGGGACCGATGCATTGCGTCCTTGTCGGCAGGTGAAATGCCAAAAGGACACAATGAATCGGTCCCTACGGATACCTGTGTTAATTTGTTATAAACATTTAAAAAACCTGAAGTAGGTCGGTTGGACTAAACCCAAAGTGATCGTTCAGATACGTATGTCCAAACGAGGTAAAATGAATTTTTGTCCAGGTTACACGCAAAAGTAGAATGGTACGTAAAATGCGTGCCTCACCCCAGAGAGGATGACGTACATCTCGGAACGCGTTCGCCACATCAAGTGTGCTGGTAAGCAATATGCCACAAGCAATAGTAAATATTTGCACAAGAGGATGATGAGAGAGAGAAAGTGGTGCAAGGGGCGTGAAGAGTCCGAGATAGAGTACTCCTCCTGATACACATGCTGGAAACAATACGTCGAGCCAGATATAAAGAAGTGAGGGTTCACGAAGTGACATCACGGAAACGCCAAGAGGACCAACAGCCCAGCCGATAAGCGGATCGTGACGTAGTAGTGGCAACAATACATGTGTACATTTAAAGAGAACAATCCAGAGGATCAGAAGGACGACAAGACCAACTGGATTAAAGATGTGCATAGATGCGATGAAACCTGACATACTTCAAAACTCCTCACGCTCCAACATTCCATGATAGATGAAACGCCTACCCTACTCTCTCTATTATAAGCGGTATATCTACTGTTATGCAATTCTATGTGCTATACGTCCACCTTTCCCTTTTTGTAGTATTCCAGGTTATGTGTACACTATACATCCACGCTCTTCAAGTTGTGAAAGCCACTCAGGGAAAAACGCTATTTTGTTCCAGCGCACATCTATTTTTTCGAGTTTCGGGAGGTCTACAATACTCTCTGGAAGAAATGTGAGTCTATTCCCTCTCAAATCAAGATGTGTAAGATGAGTCAACTGCCCAAGTGATTTTGGGAGACACATTAACTGATTGTTTCTCAGATCAAGCCGTGTAAGATACGTTATATTTTCAAGAGAGTCTGGTAATGTAGTTAACTTGTTGTTCATCAGATGCAATTCTTTGAGTTGTGTCAGTTTCCCTAGTGACTCAGGTAGAGCAAGCAACCGATTATTCATGATATGCAATTCTTGTAGATCGTCCAAGTTACCAATAGACTCCGGCAAAGCCGTCAATGCATTATTGTATAACCTCAGTTCTTTCAGATGAACCAGGTCGCCGAGGCGTTCTGGAAGAGATGTCAACGCATTGTCAGTGAGATTGAGATACCGAAGGTTGACAAGTTCTGTCAGCGTGTCAGGAATAGAGGTTAAAGCGTTATTGCTGATATACAGAAAAAACGTGAGATTGCTCAACTTACCAAGCGACTCAGGTAAAGCTGTCAATGCGTTATGAGCCAGATCAAGCGTATGAAGATGTGAAAGATTTCCGATGTGCTCGGATAAAAAGGATAACTGGTTTTCCGCTATATTCAGGAGGTGCAAATTTTTTAACAGCCACAGTGATTCAGGAAGCGACGTAAGTTGATTTTTGCCCGCGCTAACTTCTGCAAGATGTGTCAAAAGGCTGATTGTTTGAGGTAGTGAAGCAAGTCTATTACCATAAACACTTAAAACTCTGAGCTTTGTAAGTTGACATACACATTCAGGGAGAGAAGAGAGAGCATTCTTGTCAGCGTGAAGTTCCTCGAGATGCTGCAAATCCCTTAGGGATTCGGGAAGCGCAGTGAGTTGGTTGCCATCCAAAAGCACCTTCTCCATTTGAGTCATGTTTCCAAGGGATTCAGGAAGTAATGTTAGAGAGTTACCAGTGAGGTCTAAAACGCGTACATGAGATAGTTGACTGAACGATTCAGGAAGCGATGAAAGTCCACAGTAACGCAGGGCTAACGCAACAACTTTGTTGTTTTCGACAGCGAGACCTATATTCCTCTCGCCTCTCTCAATTACTTCTCTTGCCACAACAGAAATAGACTCATTCTCAAGAAGTAAGTCATTCACACGCAGAATTTTCTCTATTGCTTCGAGTGTATTGATTTCAGTTTCTGGAAGAGCAATGCTATTGTATAACCTCTTTTCAATCTCTTGCGACATGTTCCCTCCTCTAACTTATTGGAAGAATAGCATAAAAGTGTACAGATGTCATGTTTTTATGCTGTTGTTTAGAACTTATGTGCTATTATTGAAGAGTGAAATTTGTCAAATTCTACCTACGAGAAAGAGGAGAAAAGATGAACCAACTTATGCAAGAGAAATGGCCGTGGATTGACGGCTCACACAAGTTGCGTACCCAGCTATTAGACCTCATAAGTGATACTGATCTAGCCTTTAGTCCTGGTGGTCAGAATATGTCATTAGGTGCATTGTGCCGACAGATGGGTGATACCGAATATGCCTACGTTCAGTCGTTGAAAACCTTTACGCAAGATTGGTCATATCACAATACAGAAGCAGGCTTAGAGAGTAGCATGGTTCAGTTGAAAAACTGGTATCAAACGCTTGATGAGGAATTACAATCAACGGTCTCAGCTTTCTCGGAAGAGGATGTGACGAAGACGGTCAATCGAGGTGGCTATCCAATGCCGATTAGTCTGCAACTTGATATCTATCTGCAAGCCTTGCTAATTTTCTTTGGCAAAACTACCATCTACCTCAAGGCAATGAACAAATCACTGCCGAAGGAAATTCAAGAATACATCTGATAGGTATACCTGTACAGTGAATTTATGTACCGCTTGACTCTTGAGGAACAATTTATGTAACAACATTTGTTGTCTATGAAAAGGGCATATACGTAGAACATACTTCTTGTTTCATACAGAGGACAGGGTACATGAACATTCCACTTTCCATTCTTGATTTGTCACCAGTCGATGCTGGTAGCACTAGCAGAGAAGCACTACAGAACACACTTCACCTCGCGCAGCTAGCCGATACACTTGGCTACACGCGCTACTGGGTGGCGGAGCACCATAACTCAAGCATGACGGCAAGTTCCACACCTGAATTGCTGATCGGCTATATCGCGCAGGCGACCGAACATATTCGTGTTGGTTCAGGAGGAATGATGTTACCCAATCATTCCTCTCTAAAGGTCGCGGAGACCTTTCGCTTCCTGGAAGCAATGCACCCTGGTAGAATCGACCTGGGCATTGGACGTGCACCAGGAACCGACCCCAAAACAGCACTCGCGTTACGTCGCTCACGCGAAGTATCCGCGACGGATGATTTTCCGGGCCAGTTAATGGAGATGTTCGCGTTCGCAGGAGAACGTGGCGGATTTCCAATCATGCATCCGTTCAAGTCAGTACGAGCTATGCCTGGAGACGTTGCGCTACCGCCTGTATGGTTGTTAGGATCGAGCGATTATAGTGCACAAGTTTCTGCCGCGTTGGGCCTTGGTTTCGCGTTCGCACATCACATCAACCCATCACTCGCCGTGCCCGCAATAGACTTCTATCGAACGAATTTTAGACCTTCCGAACAGTTGCAGCAACCAAAAGCGATTCTTACGACCTCGGTTGTCTGCGCGGACACAGATGAGCGAGCCGAAGAACTTGCGACATCAATGGGTTTGGCATGGGTGCGTCTTGTGAGTGGTCGCTCTGGTCCGCTTCCAAGTCCCGAAGAGGCAAAGGCGTATCAGTACACGGCAGCCGAGCAAGCCATCGTGCGTGATTATCGCGCAAAGCAAACGGTTGGTACACCTACAGTAGTACGCGAGCATCTTCTTGAGTTGTTAGAGCAAACAGGTGCCGATGAACTCATGATTACCGCGATGATGTACGGTTATGAGAACCGCGCAAGAACATATGAACTGTTAGCTGAGGCATTTGAGTTGCAGAGAACAGACGTTGCCGCCAAACATGCTGAGCTGACGCCTACCGTCTAAAGGAGAAACGCATGCGCATCTTAGCCATTTCCGGTAGCCTGCGTGCCAGTTCCACCAATACAAAGCTAGTGCGCGCCATTATGAAGCTTGCACCTGAGAACATGGTGTTCACCCTTTACGATGGGCTAGGCGATCTTCCACATTTCAGCCCAGATATCGACGTTGAAGATGCGCCTCCATCAGTTGCCACTCTACGTCGACAATTGCAAGATGCTGATGGGGTACTGATCTGCACACCAGAATATGCTTATGGTGTGCCCGGCTCATTGAAGAATGCGCTCGATTGGATGGTCTCTTCGGGTGAGTTCGTGAGTAAGCCAGTCGTTGCGATTAGTGCCTCTCCATCCCTCATGGGCGGAGATAAAGCGCACGCTTCACTCCTACTTACCCTCACTGCACTTTCCGCGAATATCGTCGAAGGTGGAACGCTTATCATTCCGCGTATCCGTACAAAGCTGGATGGAAATGGTGATGTGTCCGACTCCGCAACTGCCAAGGCACTTAGATCAGTCCTCGCGGCACTCGCCCAAACTATTAGCGTTAAAATATGAGGATATGACAATTGTAGGGGTTAAATAATTCATGATGCCCTCCTCGTCAC
>CAZZVE010000083.1:0-2500 GCA_964657325.1 uncultured Ktedonobacterales bacterium | reverse complement strand
GTCACTAGTGACGAGGAGGGCATCATGAATTATTTAACCCCTACAAAATTTTCTCTTACGCGAGTTCTATATGCTGCCGTACCTGCAAGACCGTAATCATTGCAGTCACAAGTAAGCATAAGCCACCACTTAGTGCGAGTGTCATCTGAGCACCGATATTCTGTGCTACCCATCCAACAAGTAGATTGCCAAAGGGAGCAAGACCAAAGGTAATCAAAATTCTGATACTCAGAATACGTCCGCGCATTCCATCAGGCGTCATCATCTGTATTGCTGTGTTTGTCACAACAAGTGGCAAGACAGAACAGACACCGAGTACGACTAAAGCTGGTAGCGCGAGTAGTATGTTATATGCAAAGGCAAAGGCGACACAAGCACTACCACCGATAATACATAATATAATCATAAGACGCAGAGTGTGTTGTAGACGGTTACTCATAAGCAAGAATAACAAAGCCCCAGTAAGAGCACCAATACCAGTAACAGCATTTAGGACGCCTAAACCCTCTGCACCAACATGAAAAATGTTCGCAGCGAATATAGGCAAGAGTGTCGCAAAAGGGAACACAAGAAACGCAAGCAAAAATTGCAGCAGCAAAGCCAGTTGAAGTGCTAGATGCTGACGTACATAGGCAATACCTTCGCCCAGCCCTTGCCACACACTTTGTCCCTTAGCAACAAGTTGTTTATGCTCGGCGTGAACAAGCAACAATGAGAGTAGCACCGCGATATAGCTTACACTATTCAGGTAGTATGACCCTGCAATGCCTACAAGTCCAACTGAGATGCCTCCCAGTGCAGGACCAACAGCACGAGAAAGATTAAATTGCATAAAATCCAAGGCCACACCCTGTCTCAACTCTTTTGATGGCACAAGGTCGGTTACAAACGTCTGCCAAGCAGGTAAACCAATCGCGCTCACAACTCCATTAATGAGTGCCGCGACAAGAATTTCCCAGACGACGATGAGATGAAATGTTGTGAGAACACCTAAGAGTAGAGCTGTTGTCATATAGACCGCTTGTGTACAGAATAAGACAGTACGGCGGTCCCAGCGATCAACAAGCACGCCACCGAAGAGTGAGAATATAAGATTTGGGACGGTCGCTGCGAGAGTTACTAACCCAAGCAGTAGAGCAGATTGCGTCAGTTGCAACACTTGCCAGCCCTGCCCGACAGTCTGAATCCAGAAGCCGATACTTGAGAGAAAAGAGCCAATCCAAAAAATGCTAAAGTTTTTTTTAGAGAGTGGATGAAGAGTAGATGCTAATGTACGTGAACGTTCTTTAAGAGAAAGAGAAATCGAAGAAGACATGCCAAAGTAATCCTTGCTAGACTCAAACCATATCAAGGAATTAAAACACAGAAAGTGGTATTCATGCGACGACGAATGAAGAATCGGAGATATGGATGAAACGAGAAGGGGCAAAAGACATCCTTGTCTCTGCCCCTAATACAATAGAGGTATGTAAGCGTTTCTTACGCGATGCTCATACCTTCTTCCTTTAGCCTATGACATAAGGAAGGTGAAGTGCAATGTATATTTTAACCGTAAGATATAAGAAACATATGTGCAACGTTGTTTCATTACACAATACTATAACAAAATAGCGTTGCATATACATTCCTCACAGTTATACAAATTTTTCTGACCGATGTGATACGATAGAAACCAAAAGCAGTTTTGCCTATCCTTGAGAGGAATTTTACGATGCCAGAAATCGACGGCGATCACGTCTTTGGCTTTGATACATTATCTGTTCACGCAGGGCAACGACCCGACTCGGCAACAGGGGCGCGTGCCGTGCCTATTTATCAAACGACCTCATATGTGTTTGACGATACTGAACATGCGGCCCATCTTTTTGCACTACAACGCTTCGGAAATATCTATACACGCATCATGAACCCAACCACATCAGCCTTTGAGGAGCGTATTGCTGCCCTTGAAGGTGGAACAGGAGCAGTGGCTACGGCATCAGGTATGGCGGCGCAGATGGCAACGATGACCACGCTACTTCGTCCCGGTGATGAAATCGTGTCTTCGAGTAGCCTCTATGGAGGGACATATACACAGTTTGACCTCACACTACGCACATGGGGCATCAACACTACTTTTGTTGATAGCACAAATCCTGAAAATTACCGTAAAGCCATTACTCCACGTACTCGTGTCCTCTATGGCGAAACTGTTGGGAATCCGCAAGGGAATGTGCTGGATATTCGTGCTGTTGCCGACATCGCGCATGAAGCAGGGATACCGCTCGTCGTTGATAGTACCTTTACGACACCTTACCTTATTCGCCCATTTGAACATGGAGCTGATATTGTCATTCATTCCGCCACAAAGTTTATCGGTGGACATGGCACCTCTATTGGTGGTGTGCTGGTTGAGAACGGGAAGTTTCCGTGGGATAATGGCAAGTTCGCGCACATCGTCGATCCCTCTCCTGGCTATCATGGTGTACGCTTCTACGAGACATTTGGCGATTTCGCGTTC
>CAZZVE010000082.1:0-20859 GCA_964657325.1 uncultured Ktedonobacterales bacterium | reverse complement strand
CTGTCACTACTATACTTTCCGCCACTGCGTGGCAAGCCACGCAGTCCCGTGTATGGTAGTGACAGGGCTTGCCCCTGTCATGCTCTTCTGCTATGCCACTACAAATGTCGATTAAGTTGGCAGCAGCACATAACTGTGTTACAATACAACGGGTATTATGCCTTTTCTGAAACCTGTAACCCGTGTGTGCAGTGCTTGTGAGAGGCAACCTATGAATAGCGGGAATGCGATGAAAACAGTATTAGTGATTGACGATAATCCAACTATCGTAGAACTTATCAAATATGCCGTAAACCTGCAAGGTGCGTACAACGTTATCGTTGCTTATGACGGTGTGCAAGGCTTAGAACGCATCTATGCAGACCGTCCCGATTGCGTAATTGTGGATGTGAAAATGCCACGAATGGATGGATACCAACTAGTACGCTGCCTACGTGGCGATGCTCGTACCGCTAACACGCCGTTGATTATCCTCAGTGCTATGACACGTGATGAAGATCAGATGACTGGCATGCTCTCTGGCGCAGACGAGTATCTCACAAAGCCGTTTAAGCCGAGTGCGCTCAATGCTACTATTGAGAAGGTGCTACGTTTGACGCCTGATGATCGTCTCCGTCGTAGCGAGAAATTCGTGCAGGCACAAGCTGATCGTGAATAAATAGTTACAGATACCCTCTATGGATGGGGAAGCCAAAAATAGTGCGTAGGTTACACATTCTATTCGTAGACAGTGATGTTCAAGCGTGTAAAAAGATGCAACAAACGCTTCAAGATGTCTTTGTTGTAACCTGCGTCATGTCTTTAGCAGAGGCGAAGCAAATATTGGCGGCACCGCAGCGACCGGATTTGCTCATTACAGAGGTCCTGCTGAACCAGGAAAGTGGGCTTGACCTTTGCACCTATGTTCGGACGAGCGAGGAGTCACTGCAAAAGCTCCCTATCATGTTCTTGACATCACTCATGACGCTACGTGATAAAGTGAGAGGTTTTGAGGCTGGCGCGGATGATTATGTGGTTAAGCCATTTGATGGTCGCTATCTCATCGCTCGTATCAAACTCCTCGCCCGCATAAAGCGTCTCGAACCTCGCATTAGTTAGGTAAATCATGGAAGAATTGAAGGGTGCTGAAAAGCGAAGCTTTTCAGCACCCTTCAATTCTTCCATGATTTTTAGCCAGGGAAGTGGCATGCAGCAAAATGGTTTGGTTGCTTCTCTTCTAACGGAGGAATAACCTCACGGCAGATCGCTTGTGCCTTCCAGCAACGTGGATGAAAGTTACATCCACTTGGTGGATTGACCGGACTGGGCACGTCACCCTCCAGAATGATACGTTTGCGTTTCGCTTCAATCTTAGGATCAGGTACTGGAATAGCCGAAAGGAGTGCTTGTGTATAGGGATGTAGTGGTGTTTCGTACAGTTCTTCGCTCTGCGACAGTTCTGCTACACGCCCTAGATACATAACCGCAATACGATCACTGATGTGTTTGACCACCGACAGATTGTGGGCCACAAACAGATACGTGAGGCCAAACTTCCCCTGCAACTCTTGCAGCAGGTTAAGCACCTGTGCTTGAATCGATACGTCCAGTGCCGAGACTGGCTCGTCAGCGATAACAAGTGATGGGTGCAATGCCAAGGCGCGTGCGATACCAATACGCTGTCTTTGTCCACCACTAAACTCGTGTGGAAAGCGATTGACAAACTTCGGATTGATGCCAACCGTCTGTAAGACATCTTCCACTTGCTCTTTTACAGATGCTGAATTGCCACGATTGAAATTTTCTAGTGGTTCGGAAACGACTTGACCAACTGTATAGCGTGGATCGAGGGAGCTAAAGGGGTCCTGGAACACCATCTGCATTTTCGCGCGTTCCCTGCGAATTTGCTCGGCGGGCAATGTTGTTAGCTCTTTGCCATCAAATACAACACTACCCTCTGTTGGCTTAATCAACTGCAAAATCGCGCGTCCTGTCGTTGATTTGCCACAACCACTTTCACCTACTAGTCCCAGTGTCTCCCCGCGTCGAACAAACAGGTCAACTCCGTCAACAGCTTTGACGTGAGCAACAGTGCGACCAAGTAGGCCACCCTTGATAGGAAAATGGACCTTGAGACCCTTCACATCGATCAGCGTTGTGCCTGCTACGTTGTTGTCAGGCTTTTCTACTTGCTGTACCATAATTCTTCTCTTCCTCTTAGTTTGGATAGAAGCAGGCTGCCAGTTGTTCTCCGCGACCTACAGACATCAATGCTGGTCGCTCCTCACGGCAGCGATTCTGCACTTTGGGACAACGTGGTGCATATGGACAGCCCACAGGTGGATTTATAAGGTCGGGTGGCTGTCCTGCAATAGGTGTCAGTTTTGTACCACGATCCTCGTGCATCTTTGGAATCGAGTTCAGCAGACCAACGGTATACGGGTGTGCTGGTGTTTCAAAAATTTGTCCTACAGGAGCCGTTTCTACGACGTGACCCGCGTACATCACATTGACGTGCTGACAGGTGCCCGCGACTACACCAAGATCATGCGTAATCAACATGACCGAGGTACCGAACTCTTTTGATAAGCCTTTCATCAATTCAAGCACCTGTGCTTGAATGGTCACATCCAGTGCGGTTGTTGGCTCATCTGCAATCAGCAGTTGTGGATTACATGCGAGCGCGATGGCGATCATGACGCGCTGACGCATACCACCACTAAATTCATGAGGATAGCTTTTGGCACGGCGTTTGGCATCAGGAATACGTACAAGGTCAAGCATTTCAACGGAGCGTTTCCATGCTTGATCGTTGCTTACGTCTTTTCTGTGACGCTTAACTGTTTCGGCAATTTGATAGCCAACATTAAAGACAGGATTAAGTGAGGTCATCGGGTCCTGGAAAATCATCGAGATTTTGCTGCCACGCAACTCACTCAATTCTTCTAAGTTCTTATCCAGGACGTTTTCTCCATTAAAGCGAATATCGCCGCCAACAATTTTTCCAGGTGGAGTAGCGACCAAGCGCATCACCGAGAGTGCTGTAACGCTCTTGCCGCATCCACTTTCACCCACGACTCCTAGTGTTTGTCCGGCCTTGATCGAAAATGTTACATCGTCAACGGCTTTCACAACACCGCTACGTGTGTAAAAGTAGGTTTTGAGATTATTTACTTCCAGCAAATTTGCTGTTGCCATCTTTTTCTTTTCTCCGCTCGTTGTTAATCTTTTGCTCGTGGATCGAAGGCGTCACGTAATCCGTCACCGAGGAACGAGAATGCAAGCACGATAATAGTGAGAGTGAGTGCAGGCACCAGAATCTCCCATGGGTGAACATCTACGACAGGTTGAGCGTCGTTGATCATCAAGCCAATGCTGGAGCCAGGAGTTGATACACCAAGGCCAAGGAAACTTAAACCTGCTTCACCAATGACGGTATTGGCAATATCAAGAGTGGCGGCAACAACTACAATGTTGAAGAGGTTGGGAACAATATGGCGCGTAATAATACGCAGGTTGTTTGTGCCTGAAGTACGGGCGGCTTCAATGAATTGCTGCTCCTTGAGTTGTAGTGTCTGACCACGTACAAATCGTGCCATGAGAGGCCATCCAACAAAGGCAAGCGCAATTGAAACAACCAGGAGACGTGCGTTTCCGTTTACGCCAATGACTGGAATTTTGCTAAGTGGTGCGTCAAGGCTTGGGCCAAAGATGCCAGCAACCAGAATAACGAAGAGTAAGCCTGGAAAGGCGAACATGATGTCGGTAAAGCGTGCCAGCAATTGGTCGATCCACCCACCGAAGAAGCCTGCACAAACACCAATGAAGACGCCAAGTACGATGTTGACAATTTCAACCGAAATGGCGACAAACAGCGAGATAAGCATACCTTGCATAAGACGTGCGAGAATATCGCGTCCAATAGCATCTGTACCCAGCCAGTTGCGTGCTGAGGGTAGTTCGTCTTGATGATCGAGGAACTGCACAAATGGGCTGTGGTATTGATCTGGTCCTACCTTCCCACCTGTAAGAGTATTTGTCACCTGACCACCCACGTGAGTGTAGATGAATGGGCCAACAATAGGAATGATGATGAACAAGACGATGAGAGTAAGACTCACCATCGCTCTTTTGTCACGGCGCAAACGTCTGAGCGAATCCTGCAAAGGCGTTGTTGTTTTCTCCGCCTTCTTCTGATCTGTTCGTTTAGCAGTTGTTGTCTCTACTGCTGTTCCAACGCCTGATTGAGTACCATCATCAGTCTCAAGAGTACTTGACACATCTAATAACTCCGACCCTCTTGGCCCTACACCAGGATCAGGTGACATAAAGCTAGATGCAGCTTGGTTTGTATCTTTTGTATCCATCTGTGTACTCGCTCCCTATTCGACCTTGATTCGTGGATCAACAACAGAGTAAAGAAGATCAGCTATCAGATTTCCTAAAACAACTGCTATGGCAAAGATAACACCCGTTGCCTGAATGACGGTGTAATCTCGGTCATTGATGGCGTTGAGCGCGATTTGTCCAATACCAGGAATATTGAAGATCACCTCAATAAAAAAGACACCGCCTACAAGAGTCGCCAGAGAGGTGCCAAAGACCGTAACCAGAGGAATCAATGCGTTGCGGAAGGCATGTCGATAATTGACCACATTTTCCTTTAAGCCCTTCGCCCTTGCTGTACGCACATAATCTTGTCGCAGAATCTCTAGCATGGTTGTACGCGTGAGACGTGCGATATAGGCGAAGCCGACAGCCGCGAACACAAGAATGGGACCTATTTTATAGGCTATATCTGATGGCGTATACTGCCATGCATTGCCCCAACCAGCTACCGGCCAGTGAGAGCCTGTCGCATGGTCTATCTGCACGACCGCGACTTGGAAGAAGACTGCAAGGATAAAAGCTGGCAGAGAGTAAAGAATGAGGGAAATACTCATACTGCTTGTATCTATCCATGAACTTGCTTTAAGTGCCGCTAAAACGCCAACTGGAACGCCAATGACGAACGTAAGAATTAGACCCCACAAGCCCAATTCTGCTGAAACTGGTATTCCTGGTGCGAGAATACTGCTGACAGATGTTTCTTGAAAATAATACGAGTCGCCAAAATTAAATCGCAGAAGTTGTGTAACATAGTTGAAGTACTGTTGATACCAGGGCAAGTCCAGACCATATTCATGCTTAAGGCGGAGATACGTGTGTATCTCAAAATGGTTGCCGAGCAAATTCCTGATGGGATCGCCAGGGGCATAGTAGCCCAAAATGAAGGTGATGAATGTAACTCCTAAGAGTACGAAGATGAGGCCGATGAACCTCTTAATGAAGAATCCGACCATAATACTCCCTCCCTCGGCGTGTTCGAGGTCAACATGTACAGTTGTTGAGTGATAAGCTGTCGTCAGTCAATAAAACGTTTTTCTTTTCTAGCATTTTTCGATAAAGCGGCACCAATATACGAAAAAGCTATGGGATTCCTATAGAGAAACGCTACGGAGATTGACTTTCATGTATTTTATGTGACACGTACTACATTGTCAAGTAAATACATGGAATTAGAAAGAATATGTACAAACAACACATTCCGTGATGGAATAGGGCGTCCCTTACGGGTACCCATCAAGACAAGAATTATGGATTTGTAATCGTGTATCGAGCAGTGGGAGGCATGACAGGGGCAAGCCCTGTCACTCCTATACTTGACCATTATGGTGTAGTAAAGCCACGTGAACCCATGTATAGGAGTGACAGGGCTTGCCCCTGTCATGCTCGCGGCGACTCCGTTTTTCCTTCATAGCAATCTCGGCAACTCTTATCCTGATGCGTATGGGCGTCCGTAAAGAGACGCCCTTGCTTTACTTGACGATATTGTGCTTACTTCACTGTTACGTTAGCACAGTTCGAGTCCGACGAAATGTACACATTTGCCCAAATTTCTGGATTTACCAGTTCTTGCGCATTATCTACATAGCCAACGACACACGGTTTGCGTATGATTTGGATGGCTTGCTGATCAGTTGGCAGCCATACAACATCGTTGACCAACTGCTGCTCAGAAGTATTGTACTGCTGAATTCGTTGCGCACTATTCGTATTGGAATCCGCAGTTACCAACTGATTCTGAACCTGCTGTTGTGTTGAGCTATTCGCACTGCTATTTTGACCATAGTTCATGTTGTTGTTTGGTGAGCCCTTGGCGAATTGCAACGTGAGCCAGTCCTGTGGATCGGGATAGTCCGCGATCCAGTCGATACGCCAGAAGGCAATGCCTTTAGGATTGTTCGTCGCCGCGGTGATATCGCTGAGTAGCTGGTTAAAGTCTTCGTCACGGTATGTGATCTTCACTCCAAGTGCTGTCTGCCACATTTGTTGGTCAGCGGCAAATTCGTTGCGCACATCAGGGCTACCAGCCGAAGCCGCATAGATGGTAATTGGCGGGAGACTTGCGAGCGACATGCCATCTTCTTGCAGACCCTGCGTCAATAACTGCTTTGCCAGAGTGGGATTGCCAGAGGTCTTCGTCGTGCCATCGGGACCTTTTAGAGCATCAGAATAGCCCGGCATGCCCTTTGGTACAATGTGATTGCTTGCGATTCTCGTGTCTTTGTAGATGTTGTGTACAATCTCATCCTTATTGAGGGCGAGGGCGAATGCTTGACGCACTTTGATATTATCAAACGGCTTGACGAGGTAGTTCATCGAGTAGTAGTTGATCCACAACTGAGGAATGTTATGATACTCGTTAGGCAGTTGTTTGGCTGACGCAAGCTGTGCTGTTGGAATACCTGCTGTATCTACTGAGCCTGTTTGATACGCCTTGTAGAGCGTGTCGGTAGACTGGTAGAAGGGGAAGATGATTTCCTTCAACTGCGGTTTGGCACCGTAGTAGTTGGGATTAGGTACAAAGTCGATCTCTTGTCCGCGTGTATACTTCTTGACCATGAAGGGACCAGAACCGCCCATACCTGCGGATAGATGATCGGCAAACTTCGTACCGTACTGATCGATAATTTTCTTCTCGATCACATAGGAGGAAGGGTAGCTTAACGCATCCAGGAAGTAGGCTGCCTTCGCGTTTGTGATGATAACGACGGTATTCGGATCAGGTGTGTTGACGCTATCCCCAATAACCGTTTTGATCTTGCCCGCAAGCAACTTGTCGGAGTCTTTAATCAGGTTCAAATATGCTCCAGCCGTACCTGACTTTGTGGCGGGCTGCAAAGCGCGGTCAATACTGTACGCGACATCGGCAGAGGTTAATGGTGTGCCATCGCTAAATTTCAGGTTGGGTTTCAATTTGAATGTCCAGGTGACGCCATCGGAACCTACAGAGTAGCTCTGTGCGAGTTCGCCTTTGATCGCCAAATTTTGATCCAACTCCACCAGACCTGTGAAGACAAGGTTGATGGCATTAATTGAGTGCCCATCAGTGACAAGTGCGGGATCAAACGTCTTAATGTCTGATAGACCGCGTACCGAATAGGCATCTACGAAAACCTGTTTACTGTCCGGTGCCTTCTGTGTTTGCGTAGTGCCATTATTGCCATTGCCGCTACTGCCACCGCAGGCAACGATGAACATGGCTAGCAGGCACAAGAACGTTGGTAGAACACCAAACGTGAGTTTCTTACCAGCTTGCATTCGTAACTCCTTCTTATAACATCGTTTCAGAGCAAAACGCCCCTAAATAGTGGAGAACTGAACTGTATTACGTTCCTTTTTTACAAAATCTCACGATAGACATGAAGGAGAGAAGCGTTTGAGTAGCCGCTAGCAGCTACTCAAACGCTTCTCTCCTTCATGTCTTATCTACTACTGAACCGTTGCATTTGAACAATTCGAGTCGGTCGATTTATAGACATTGGCCCAAGAGTCTGGGAAAACCAGTCCTTCAGCGTTATCTACATAGCCAACCGTACAGGGTTTACGCAGAAGCTGAGTTGCACTCTGATACACCGGAATCCAGGCAACATCATTAACTAACTGCTGCTCAGCAGTGTTGTACTGCTGAAGACGCTCAGTTGTATTCGTGTTGGAGTCGGCCTTTGTCAGTAACTGCTGTATTTGTTGCTGTGTAGAGGCATTTGCGCCACTATTCTGCCCGTAGTTATAGGCATTGTTCGGCACACCTTTAGCAAACTGGAGTGAGGTCCAGTCTTGTGGATCAGGATAGTCAGCAATCCAGCCTAACCACCAGAAGGCAATACCTTTAGGATTGTTAGCAGCGTTGGTAGAGTCGCTCAGCAACTGGTTAAAGTCTTCATCACGGACATTGATCTTCACTCCAAGTGCTGACTGCCACATCTGTTGCACCGCAGCATATTCATTGCGAAGATCAGGACTACCACTAGTCGCACCATATACAGTAATGGCTGGAAGGCTAGCGAGACTCATACCATCTTCTTGTAAGCCTTGCGTCAATAACTGCTTAGCCAGTGTAGGATTGCCAGAAGTCTTCGTTGTGCCATCGGGACCTTTCAAATTGGCATTATAGCCTGGCATACCCTTTGGCACAATATGATTAGTCGCAACGACGGTATCTTTCCACACGCTATGCGCAATCTCGTCCTTATTAAGTGCAAGTGCGAACGCCTGGCGTACTTTGATATTGTCGAATGGTTTAACCAGATAGTTCATCGTGTAGTAATACTCTGTTAACTGAGGTATGTTGTGATATTCGTTGGTCAGCTGTTTTGCTGAAGCAAGCTGGGCTGAAGGAATAGGTGTGTTGTCTACTGCACCTGTCTGATATGCTTTATAGAGCGTATCTTGTGACTTGTAGAAGGGGAAACGAAGTTCCTTCAACTGAGGCTTTGCTCCAAAGTAGTTCGCGTTCGGAACAAGATCGATCTCTTGACCACGTGCGTACTTCTTTACTGTGAAAGGACCAGCACCAATACCTTCGGATAGGTGATCGGCAACTTTGCCAGAACCAAGAACTTTCTGGTTGACCACATAGGAGTCTTCATAGGTTAAGGCATCAAGGAAGTAGGCGGCTTTAGCATTGGTGACAATGACAACTGTGTTGGGATCAGGCGTTAGCAGACTGTCACCAATCAGCGTCTTCACTTTACCTGCAAGTATCTTGTCAGAGTCTTTCACCAGCGATAAATACGCTCCAGCCGTTCCAGATTTTGTAGCAGGCTCCAACGCGCGGTTGAGACTATAGACTACATCGGCAGAAGTCAATGGTGAGCCATCGCTAAATTTCAGGTTGGGTTTCAGTTTGAATGTCCAGGTCACGCCGTCAGGAGCTACGGAGTAGCTTTGTGCGAGCACGCCTTTCACATTCAGGTTGTCGTCCAGTTCTACAAGCCCTGTAAATACGGCTTGGATAGCGGAGGTGGACGCTGTATCTGTAGCGAGTGCAGGGTCCCAGGTCTTAAGGTCTGATAGACCCCTCATAGGATATCCATCGACATAGACCTGTTTGCTATCGGCAGCCTTCTGAGCTTTGGCTGTAGTTGTGCTGTTGCCGTTGCTACTGCCACCACAGGCGACGATGAACATAGCCAGTAAGCATAGGAACGTAGGCAAAATGCCCAAGGTAATTTTCTTACCTGATTGCATCCGTGACTTCTCCTTGTTCTATACAGAACAATCTATGGATAGTAGAAGAACTTTATATGCTGTGTAGTATAAAGGATAGAAGGTTGGCGTAAGAACCAACCATCTATTCTTCTTGTGAACAAGACGCTTATCGAACAGATACGTTCGCACAGTTCGAGTCAGTCGATTTGTAGACATTGGCCCAGGAGTCTGGAAACACCTGAGTAGTGGCAGTGTCTACTGCGCCAACGATACAGGGTTTACGAAGAAGTTGGGCTGTTTGCTGATCGATTGGTAGCCATGCGACATCATTGACCAACTGCTGTTCAGCCGTATTATACTGCTGAAGTCTTTCTGTGTTATTGTTGTTAGCGTCGGCAGTCTCCAGTTGTTTTTGTGTAGCTTGCTGTGTCGCACTGTTTGAACTACTATTTTGACCGTAGTTCATGTTGTTATTTGGAGAGCCTTTGTCGAACTGAAGTGTTGTGAAGTCTTGAGGATCAGGATAGTCAGCACCCCAAGCGAGGCCCCAGAAGGCAATACCCTTAGGATTGTTGGTTGCGTTGACCGTATCAGTAATCAACTTGTTAAAATCTTCGTCCGCAATCTTGACGTTTACCCCCAATGTTGATTGCCACATCTGCTGTAAGGCCGCGAACTCATTACGTGTAGCAGCACTACCACCTGAAGAGGTTGTTAACGTAATTGGAGGCAAGGTTGCGAGAGTTAACCCATCTTCCTGCAAGCCTTGTGTGAACAACTGCTTTGCGAGTGTAGGATTGCCTCCGGTGGATGTTGTACCGTCAGGACCTTTCAAATTGGTATTATAGCCAGGCATACCCTGTGGCACAATGTGATTGGTTGGAATCACTGCGCCCTTCAATACCGCCTGAGCGATCTCATTTTTGTTCACGGAGAGCGCGAAAGCCTGACGCACTTTGATGTTGTCGAACGGCTTGACAAGATAGTTCATGGTATAGTAGGAGATATCCAGCTGAGGAATGCTATGAAACTCGCTGGTCAATTGCTTTGCTGTAGTAAGTTGAGCTGCTGGCACAATTGTTGTATCGACTGCTCCAGTTTGATAGGACTTGTACATAGTATCGCGGTTTGGAATGAACGGGAAGATGACTTCCTTCAATTGTGGCTTGGCACCATAGTAGTGAGGATTTGGCACAAAGTCAATTTCCTGGCCGCGCGTATATTTCTTGACCATGAAGGGACCAGAGCCGCCAATACCACTGGACAAATGATCACTGAAATTGTTGCCATACTGGTCAATGAGTTTCTTCTCGACCACATAGGAAGTCTGATACGTCAAGGCATCCAAAAAGTATGCAGCTTTTGTATTTGTAATAATGACGACGGTGTTTGGGTCAGGTGCGGTGACACTATCGCCGATGACTGTCTTAATCTTGCCCGCAAGCAGTTTATCTGAGTCTTTTATCAAGTTCAAATAGGACCCTGCAGCAGGAGATTTGGTGGCAGGCTGTAATGCGCGGTCGATGCTATACACCACGTCTTGAGAGGTAAGAGGTGTGCCATCACTAAAGGTGAGATTGGGCTTCAGTTTGAACGTCCATGTGAGACCATCGGAGCCAACGGAATAGGATTGAGCTAACTCTCCCTTGACTTCCAGGTTGTTGTCCAATCCTACAAGTCCGGTGAAAACCATGTTGATGGCATTCGTGGAGTACAAATCGGTGACGACTGCAGGATCAAACGTCTTAATATCTGACTGACCATATACAGGGTATGGATCGACGTAGACCTGCTTGCTGTCTGGCGCCTTCTGCGCTGTGCTGCTTGTGCCGTTGCTGCCACCACTGCCACCACAAGCGACAATGAGCATGGATAGGATGCACAGGAAGGTAGGCAAAATACCTAACGTGAGTTTCTTGCCAAATCGCATTCGGAACTTCTCCTTTAATTAACCCAATGTGCAAGCTTTTTGAAATTATACTCAAGAAAAAACTTGCACATTGAGTTAGCATCGAACGATTACTTAACTGTTGCGTTTGAACAGTTTGAATTGGTCGTTTTGTAAACGCTGGCCCATGCCGATGGATATGTGTGTTGATTGGCAGAAAATTGTAGACCTACGACACACGGTTTAAGCAGACCCTGTGCCTCTTGTTGGAACTCTGGTATCCAGGCAACATCGTTGACCAACTGCTGCTCAAGCGTATTGTACTGTTGAATGCGCTGAGTTGCGCTGGCAGTATTAACGTCAGCAGCCTCCAACTGTTGTTGGACAGTTTTTTGTGATGCACTGTTTGCACTATTATTTTGACCATAGTTCATATTGTTTTGCTGTGAACCATTGTCGAACTGGAGCGTCGTGAAGTCCTGTGCATCGGGATAGTCAGCACCCCAGCCAAGACCCCACATACCAATGCCCTTAGGGTTATTAGTGGCATTCGTGATATCGCTAATGAGCTTATTAAAGTCTTCGTCTACGAACTTGACCTGTATGCCCAGCCCTGTTTGCCACATCTGCTGTTCAGCAGCAAATTCGTTACGTATGTCAGGATTACCTGCTGAAGAGCCATAGACCGAAACGGTACCTAGGCTTGCGACAGTCATTCCGTCTTCTTGTAAGCCTTGAGTAAGCAACTGCTTGGCTAAGGTAGGATTGCCCTTTGTACTTGTTGTACCATCTGGACCTTTCAGGTTGGCATTGTAGCCAGGCATACCTTGAGGAACAATGTGATTCGTAGCAATTTGTGTGTCTTTGTACACAGCGTGAACAATCTCGTCCTTGTTAAGAGCAAGCGCGAAAGCTTGACGCACTTTAAGATTGTCAAACGGCTTGACAAGATAGTTCATCGTGTAGTAAGAGATGGCTAATTGAGGAACATTATGGAATTCGCTGGTTAAGCGCTTCGCTGATGCAAGTTGCGCTGAGGGCACGCCTGAATCATCAACCGCGCCTGTCTGATACGCTTTGTAAAGCGTCTCTGTTGACTGGTAGAAAGGAAAGATAACTTCCTTCAACTGAGGCTTGGCACCATAGTAGTGCGGATTTGGCACAAAGTCGATTTCCTGTCCACGCGTGTATTTCTTGACCATGAAAGGACCAGAACCACCTAAACCTTCAGCAAGGTGATCGGGAAACTTCACTCCATATTGATCGACAATTTTCTTTTCGACAACAAAGGAGGCTTCAGAAGTCATTGCATCCAGGAAGTAGGCGGCTTTCTTGTTGGTCAAGATAACGACAGTATTTGCATCAGGCGTTGTGATGCTGTCACCAATGATTGTCTTAATCTTGCCAGCGAGCAATTTGTCCGAATCCTTAATCAAGTTCAGGTAAATACCTGCAACAGAAGATTTGGTTGCTGGCTGTAAGGCACGGTCAATGCTATACGCGACGTCTTTTGAGGTCAGTGGCGTGCCATCACTAAACGAGAGATTGGGTTTTAGCTTAAACGTATAAGTAAGACCATCTGAGCCAACAGAATAGCTTTGTGCTAGCTCAGGCTTAACGTTCAAGTTTTGGTCCAACTCTACAAGTCCGGTGAAAACCATATCAATAGCATTGGCTGAGTATAGATCGCTGACAAGTGCAGGATCAAAGGTCTTGACATCTGACAGACCAGCAACCGGAGTTGCATCGACAAAGACTTGTTTGCTGTCAGCGGCTTTCTGTTGCGTAGTGCCTGTGCCATTGCTTGTGCTACTGCCACCACAGGCGACAATGAGCATGGATAGGATGCACAGGAAGGTAGGCAAAATACCTAACGTGAGTTTCTTGCCAAATCGCATTCGTGACTTCTCCTTGTTCTGCGAGAACAAATAATCAAGCTCCAAATATCGGAGTAACTCGTGTCAGTACTGGGGGGCATACCTCGACGACTCGAATGATGAGTAAAAGGTGCAACTCGCTCCGAATGGACACCATCTTCAGAGCAAGATGCCACAGAGAATACTGACTTATATTAAAATACGTTTCATTTTAACAAAATCTCACATATTGAACCATGTCTTATGTAACAAAAGAACAGATGAGCATTGCTTCGTTCACGAACGAAGCAATGCTCATCTGTTCTTTTGTTACCTCTATTGTACTCTATAAATTGTTGCCCAATCATCTGGCGGAATGATTCCTTCCCCGTTGTCAACCATACCAACGATGAGAGGAGAACGTAAAAAGGTGTTTGTTACCTGCTCCATCGGCAACCAACCCACGTCGTTCACAATTTGCTGCTCTGTCTGCTGATAGGTACGCAGACGGACATCTTGTTGCGTATTGGCATCCGCATCTTCTAACTGCTTCTGTGTTGCTTGTTGTTGAGCGGCCGTTGTACTCGTATTTTGCCCATAATTCATATTATTATTGGGGACACCGTTATCAAATTGCAGTGTGAGCCAATCCTGCGGATCGGGATATTCAGCTACCCACGCTAACCCCCAGAATTGTAAGCCTGTCGCATTGTTTGTTGCAGCCGTCACCTTATCTAACAGCGTGTTGTAGTCTATCGGGTCTGCCATCACTTTGATACCCAACACCTTTTGCCACATCGCAATCATCGCCGTCACCTCTTGCGCTGTGCTTGCGACGCCTGTAGCATAGGTCAACGTAATAGGTGGGACTTGTGCTGTGCTCGACCATTGCTCTTCTTGCAAGCCCTGCTTGAACAATGCCTGTGCTTGCTTCGCATTGCCAGTAAGAGACTGTGTGCCATCTGGTCCGGTCAAGGTATTGCTATAACCCGGCATACCCTGTGGCACAATATGATTGGTGGGTAGAACTGTGCCTTTCCAAATTGAATTTGCGATAGTGGTCTTGTCGATAGCTAACGCGAATGCCTGTCGAATGTGAACATTGTCAAACGGTTTGGTGAGGTAGTTCATGGTGTAGTAGTTGATCCACAATTGTGGTATTTGGTAAAAGTCTTTGCGTTTTTTATCACTTGCGAATGTTGCTTGTGGCACACCTGTCGTATCAATTGTGCCATGTTGATAGGCTTGGTACGCATCGCTTGCTTGATGATAAAAAGCGACACGAACATGTTGTAACTGTGGCTTGGCATCATAGTAATTTTTGTTGGGGGCGAGGTCGATTTCCTGCCCATGAATATCTTGTACCAAGCTAAAAGGTCCTGTACCGCCGCCTTCCGCGAGATGATCGGTAAATTTCGCCGCATATTTTGTGATGAAACTCTTCTCAACAACATAGGAGCAGGTATAGGTTAACATATTCAAAAAATAGGCACTTTTTTTCTTAGTGACAATGACAAGTGTTGAGTCATCAGGCGTCTGTAACGAATCGCCAATCAGCGTTGTCGTTCTTCCTGCTAATAATGCATCAGAATCTTTAATCAAACCTAGATAAAGCGGTGCAACCGTTGATTGTGTCGTAGGCTGTAGAGCGCGGTCAATGCTATATGCGACATCTCTTGATGTAAGCGGCGTTCCATCGCTAAAGTGAAGATTTTTCTTAAGATGGAAGGTCCACGTTACATTGTCAGGGCCTAACGTCCATGAACTTGCAAGTTGCGGATGTATTTGTAGCTTATCATCAAGCTGTACAAGTCCTGTAAATAGCATCTGAACGATATTGATAGAGGCCGGATCATGCGCTAATGCCGGGTCAAGTGTATCAATATCCGCAATGCCGACCTCTGGCATCGTATACGTCTGTTTGCTTGCGGGTGCCTTAACCAGTGGTTTCGTATCCGACCCACCAAATACGTTACAAGCAGTGAGCAGAAAAGAACTGAGACAAAGTAGAGTTAAACATAGTTTTACATATTTTTTTGTGGGGAACATGCATTTGTTCTCCTCATAGAGAGATGCATAAGAATTTTGAGGGACGTGTCGTGTTGGGCTAACCTAACACGACACGTCCCTCGAAATTCTTATAATAAATTTGCTACCACGGTATCGCGCTCTCCGAATGCAGCCGCTCGGATGGCAACCTGCAAGTAGATGTCGATACTTGTGTCTCCTAATGTATGAGGCCATGCGAGAAATTCTTCGCTAGCGGCCTGCACGATTTGCAGTGTGTAACCTTGATCGAGGCTGGCGTTAGTCTGTGCTGCTACGAGTCCAATCACTGCGAACAAGGCGCGAGCATCGTAGTTCAACTTCATGTAGCGTCGTGCGGTTGCAAGGGCACCTGAGGCATCACGCCCTTCAAGTTGTGCTTTAAGCGTATCCAATTGCGCTGGTGCGATTAACCCTCCACCTAATACAGCTGATGATGAAGCCTGAATTGGATTTGCCGAATGATTTTGTGCCGTGATTTCTTTGCGTAAGGCATTGACAAAAGCGGCTGAAGTAAACAGAAGAGGCAATATTTCAACGTCTTGCACTTGTTGAAAGGCCAGACGTATTGCTGACGAGAAGAGTAATCCTTGCGCGACACGTATGAACAATGCACGATCTCCATCGCCAACAAGGTTCATCACCTCTGCTGCTGCGAGAGCAATGACCGAACTCACGCCACGAGACGAAGCCTCGCCCTTGATAATCGCATCGTATACCGCCTGACACACTTGTGTTGTGTCAGCATCGCTCAATAATAGTTGATGAAGCGGTAACGCATTCTGGTTCTTAGGGGCGGAAATGCGTGTGCGAATACTCGACATATCATGCGCGGGGTCAGCAGCGAAATCGCTCACTGTCTTTACCCATGTAGGAGCAACGGAGTCGGGCCGCAATGGTAAGTGAGGAGCGAGCCAATGAATAATGTTCGGCACACGATCTCCCCATTCAACAGTGCCAAGCAACTGAAAACCGCGTACGGCAAACATGAGTGGGCGTCCACCATCCTGAAATGTAGTGGCGATACTCTCGTAGGCACGCACTTCTAATGTACGGTAGTCGGCTCCTGTGCCATATAAGCCTAGAAGTAAACGCTCGACTCGCTCTATATCGTTGCTATGTACAGCTTGCTGCAACGCCTCGTTGACGCTGCCCTTTTCTCCTAAACCACTGGGAAAGAAGGGTTCTGGATAGGTGTCTTGAGCCTTCTGTCCTGCACGTACTGCTGGTGCCGCCGCGAGCATTGCCTCTGCGAATAATGGTAGTGCGCGCTCGCTCCCCTGCTCCGCACCCTCTAAGGGCTGAGGAATGGTGTGAAGGTAGCGACAGAGCATCGCAGCCGCATTCAGCATGAGCAGCGTTTGTCCTGAAGGATCACCGTGCGCGGCTATCAGCCCAATACGTCCAATGAGCACGTCGGCGGACTCGCCGTGTGCTAGCAAGTCGTGCGCAGCGGCAACAATCGCGTTACTATCACCCGTGACGAGCGCGTCCACTAGTGGCGATAGATCAGCTTTCATCTCTATGGATGCCATACAATATACTCCTCTAATAAAATATTATTCCTGTAGTTCTTTTATTGCGCGTTCGATGTTCGGAATTTCTGCGTATTCTTCGTCAAGTAATTTATAGGCACGACTTAAATACAGCCCTGCCAATTGTGCGCCTTGTGGATTAGGGTCTATGGCGGCTGTCACAAGCTGCGAACCACGATATTTTTCGGCGAGTAAGTCTGCGATACGCTGCATACGACGTTGCGACTCTCGGAGTTCTGCACTATCGTGTCCGTCTAATGCATAACGAGCCATACCGACAAGCTTCCCTAGTTCTGCTAGCCTCTGACGATCAGACATTGATTGCAAGAGAATTTCGTCTGCGTCTACATCGTCTAAAGGTCTTTCCACATCTGAACCAGAGATTTCAAATGGAGAGGAGGAAGAAGAAAGCGTCCCAAATGAAGAAATATACTTTTCATAAAGTTGCCCATATTCCTCACAACTCATCGCCGCCATCTGTAAACGCATGCCTTGATCTTCACTGCTTACTGTTCCAATATCGCATAAGTCGTCGCCGCGCCGCTCCGCTAGCAATTCAAGTTGTTCCATCGTCTTGCCTTCTTCTAGCATAGGAGGAATTGGCATACCTTTCATCGAGCTTCCAGCCTCTCCCAGGTCTTCGGGCGAAATCTGTGCCGCGAACATAGGAGGAAGGTATTTCGCCAATGACATAGGAATTGGTGGCACAATACAATAGGTGCAGTAAACAGTCCTTGGATTGCTTGTACTTCGTGCAACAAAGATCGCATGGCCTCGCGGTGTCTGTGCATCGCCACGTAAGAAATGTATACTCATACTTGATAAACTCCTCATTGTGTAGGGACCGATTTATCGCGTCCTTGTTAACGGATTGGCTGCCCAGAGGACACGATAAATCGGTCCCTACATGTGGCTCTTTATTCTCTCATTATCATTGTGTATATTACAACCCTTTACGGATTTGTCTCAACCTCTTCACAAGATTTTGGTTGGAAAGCAGTTCTTCCTCCGTAACATCTTCACCGCTAGTAGGCATTGCATCCTCGTATGCTTGCAGATGACGAGTTAGTTCTGTACCACCAGCGATACGTGCGTAATTCTGTAGTAAAGAACGTGCCTGATCATCCTGGTTACGACGTACATCGGTGATAGCTGTTTGTGCGTAAAGTTCTGCATACTGACGTAAGAACATGCTCCACTCTTGAGGTGTACTCAGGCTTTGCATCACACGCTCGACCTGCGTAATTGCCTTTGTCTGCTCATCGCGTGCCCGCTCGAATTCGCCACGCACCATGTAAACGCCCCCCCGTGCAGAACGTGTATCGGCAACTCCTAGCGGTCTGCGTTGCTGGTGATAGAGTTTCAACGCTTGCTCAAAGTCCTCTAAGGCTTTGTCTAGCTCCACTTTATCACGTTGTGCTAGCCCCCGTGTTAGAAAAGCATCGGCTTGCCCCAGTTGGTCGCCTGATTGGTTGAAACGCACAAGGGCCGCTTCACAGTTTTCCAGCGTCTCATCCCACTGTTGTTGTCCTAGATAGACCTGTGCAATACCGAGAGCAGAGGAACCGTCACCGTCAACACTCTCCACTTGCTGAAATTGACGACCAGCCGCTAAAAAGCTGTTCAGTGCCGCCTCAAGTTCTTCGCGTGTCAATCGCGTTTGAGCCAAACCAAGGAGTGCTTCTGCGGATTGTAGTGGCTCTTGCTGAGCTTCAGCCTGATCATGTGCCTCGCTAAAACGCGCCTCCGCTTGCGTAAGATCGCCCTGTGTCAAAAACAATTGACCGCGTATCACAGATGCCATTGGTGCGACTTGTGTTGCAAGCGGATTTGCTTTCATCGCTTCTGTCGCTTTTGCCAGATGTGCCGCGGCCTCTTTCAAATCTCCCGTGTAAATGGCGACACGAGCGAGACGAACTTCGGCTTCTGCGACTCCTGTTGCTCCAGCGAACTCACCCAATGTTGTCACACGTGACTCTGCATCCTCATAGGCACTCTTCGCTTGTAGAATCTGTCCCTGTTGATGCAATATGTCGCCCATTGCAAGCAACGCTCGGCTTTCCAGGCGCGCGTCCTGTAACACGTGCGCTTGTGTGCGACCCTCTTCAAGTGTTTGACGTGCCCGTTCCAGGAAGCCGCGTCGTCGTTGCAACTCACCTAATCCAACTGTCGCCTCAGCTTGCCCCATGCGATGTGCCACGGCTTTGTACGTACGAAGTGCGCGATCCATAATAGAGTTCGCATAAGAAAGTTGACCACGACGTAGATTAATCTCACCTAAAAGGCGATTTGCATGTGCGGTACCCAGTGCGTTACGTTGATCGCTATAGAGCTGTCCGGCGGCCTGTGCTCCGATGAGTGCTTGATCGACACTACCCTGTAAAAAGCTCACTTCCGCAAGCCCTAGATTCGCATCTGCCTGCCCCAATTCGTACTCAAGCCCTTGTGACGTACTAAACGCCTCCGATAAAATCTTAGAGGCTTTGTCAAGCTGTTCTTGATCGAGATAGATGCGGGCCAATCCTAACTGTGCGTCAATTGCTCCAAATGTATCACGTGTTGTTTGATACACCTGTAGTGCGCGAGTATAACCTTCCTCAGCTTCCGTAAAACGTCTTGCCATGCGTTGTACATCTGCAAGACTACGGCTTGCATCCGCTTCATGGATGCTATCACCTGCCTCATGGAAATCTCGCATCGCCTCTTGATAAAAATCTGTCGCGTATTCAGTGTTACCGCGTTGTAGTGCCACATGGCCTAGTGCGAGTGCTGCGTTGCCTAATCCTTGCATATTTTGTTGCGAACGATACAGGTTCTGCGCCATCTGGTAGGCATCCTGCGCCCTATCAAGATGTGCAAGTTGTCGCTCTACATGTCCCATTTCCAGAGTACTCTGTGCCTCGTTTAACGGCCTGTTAGCATCTTTATAGAGCTTGATCGCACGCTGGTAACTACTGATGGCTTGTTCTGGCATGTTGTTCTGACGTTGCACATCAGCAAGCAGGGCACGACTATCGCCCGCCCGCTTCATATCTCCTGTTAAGCGGAAACGAATTTCAGCATCGCCGAATGCCTCAGTTGCCTTCTCTAAATTCCCGTCATTATACGCCTCTAGCCCTGCTTGCAAACGTTTCTCTGCCTGTTGTCGATCTTTCTCTTGCTTCTCTATGTCAGGTGTTGTCATGGCTCTATCCTTGCCCTACTAATGGGTGAGTGTAATTTCTCTTTGTTGTCTTTGTTTTATTGTAGTTGGTACAGTCCACAAAGTCAAAAGATTTCTATCCATGTAGGAGGACAGGGAGAGCGCAAGAGTCGTCTCTACATTTTACAGGCGTTCTATGTGTAGGGGAGAATTCTTACGCTCTCCCTGTTTTTCCCTGATAGTTGTGATAGAATGTGCGTAACCTGTCCTACATTGTAATATACGTTGGACTTATTTGTATGTTGTCAAAGGAGTGGTACCGTGAACGAAGATACTCTGGCCCATGTAGAACTTTTCTCTTCGCTGGATAAGAAAGAGTTACAAACACTTGCCAAAAGTAGCCAGGAGCGCACCTACAGTGCAGGCACAACGTTATTTTCTCAAGGCGATAGTGGTTCTGGCCTGTACATTCTGAAAAGTGGAAAAGTAAGTATTACTCAGAAAAGTGGAGCGCAGGGAGCAGAAAAAGAGATCAATACTGCTGGTGCAGGCGAGGCATTTGGCGAAATGGCTCTGTTGGATGACCAGCCACGTTCAGCAACCGTTACTGCTGTAGAGGATGTCACCGCGCTACTTCTCCCTGTATGGGAGTTTCGGGGCGTCATAAAAGCTCATCCCGATATTGCGGTCAAACTGCTTGCCACGCTCAGTCGCCGCTTGCGCAAAGTGCAGGGCCGTGCCGAGGATTAAGTAAAAACGGCATCTGAAGTAATTTAACACGCAACATGACAGGGGCAAGCCCTGTCACTACTATACTGACCTGTGCCACCGCGTGGCTTACCACGCGAGTCCGTGTATAGTAGTGACAGGGCTTGCCCC
>CAZZVE010000081.1:0-21463 GCA_964657325.1 uncultured Ktedonobacterales bacterium | reverse complement strand
GCAGGATTTGTAGAAGTGGCCCGGCGTGCAGAGACACGACCCATTATGAGATATACTATTGCTTCCAAGATGAAAGGTATGTGAGTGGCAACAGATGCCACAGAGAGTGTTTGTACGAAAAAATGGAGGGATAGATGTTTACGCTCAACGGAGTGACACTTCGTCCACTCGAATTCGATGATCTTCAACAACGTCTGATACAGACTTGCTAGCCCGACGAAATTCCTGACTCGGATGGGACTATGGAGCAAATCTGATCTACATGTTGATATCCCGATAAGCTACGTCCAGAAGGCACCATCTCTCTGATCTGCCATCTCATCCAAACAGGGATCACCGAAAAGAGCCTTTAGAGAAGATAAGATCGCCTGTATCCGAAATAGTATGAAAAGGAGAGGAAGCCTCACCAACGAGTGTAGCTTCCTCTATAGACGGTCAGGTTTCGAGTTGCACGCTCAAAAAGGGGCAGAAGTGTTTCCTCACGTTCCACATCTGGTAGTCAACTCAACGCATATTCCACGTCTGCGAGAATATCCTCGATATCTTCGATACCTACCGAGAGGCGCAGAAGCGTCTCGCTGACACCACGCTCCTCACGTACGTCTCTAGGTATAGAGCTATGGGTCATCGAGGCGGGATGACACACGAGCGATCCAACTCCACCTAGACTTTCCGCCAACGTGAAGACACGAAAGCGACGCACAAGGTCCTCTATAGTGGTAAAGTCACCTTTTACTTGCAAGGAGACCATGCCACCAAATCCGCTCATCTGCGCCTGAGCAAGTGTAAAGTCAGGATGCGCGGGAAGACCAGGATAGGAAACCTTCTCAATTTGTGGATGGTGAGATAAGAACGCTGCGACCGCTTGCGCATTCTCCTGGTGCTGACGCATGCGAAGAGCTACTGTTTTGATGCCGCGCAGTGTTAACCAGCAGTCAAAGGGCGAGGGTACGGCTCCTGCAGCATTCTGATAAAACTTGATGGCCTCGTACACTTCTGGATCGTTCATTACAACCGCACCACCAATCACGTCGTCATGTCCATTGATGTACTTTGTTGTACTATGGCACACAATATCGGCTCCCAGAGTAAGGGGTTGCTGAAAGTAGGGGCTGGCGAGCGTATTGTCAACGACAACAAGGAGGTGGTGACGATGGGCTATCTCCGCGATGGCTGCAATATCAGCCAGTCGCAACAAGGGGTTTGTGGGCGTCTCTAACCAGATGAGCTTTGTGTGTGGTTGGATGGCCTGCTCATAAGCTGCAACACTACCTACGGGAACATACGTCGTCTCAATAGTGGCGCGACGGAGAATCTGCTCGAAGAGGCGATAGCTACCCCCATAGAGATCATCACAGGCGATGATGTGATCGCCCGCACTAAGCAGGGAGAGAATAGCAGTTTCGGCAGCCATTCCAGAGGCAAAGGTTAGAGCGTATTGCCCTGCTTCGAGTGAGGCAAGACACGTTTCCAATGCCGAGCGCGTTGGATTGTGTGTCCGGGCATACTCGAAGCCCTTGTGTTCGCCAAGTCCCGTTTGAGCATAGGTTGACGTTTGGAAGAGAGGAGTGATGACTGCACCCGTTGAGAGGTCAGGCTCTTGACCTACATGAATAGCTTTGGTAGAAAATTTCATTGTCTTTCCTTTCCTCAAGAATGAGAAGAGTTTTCAGAGGTCAGAACATCATACGAAAAGAAGTGCGTATCGCGGTGCCAGCCGAGCGACTCGTAGAGTGCTTGCGCTGAGACGTTGTCTACTGCTGTCTTTAAGGTCAAGCCTTTGGCGTGCGTTTCACCCGCAAACGCATGTGTACGTTCCAAAAGCTTCGTCCCTACTCCCTGTCGTCGCCCCTCAGGGATGACAAACAGGTCGTTGACAATCCACAAGCGTTGCATCGATACCGACGAGAACGCCGGATACAACTGGACAAATCCATATGCGACTGGCTTGTCTTCTGACTCTTCACCCATCGCGAGAAACAGTACCGAGCTTGCTTCCTGAAATCGTTGTGTGAGAAAGTCAAAAGCAGCTTCTCTATTTGCTGGCTGCTGGTAAAACTGGCGGTACGCGTCAAACATGGACGCAAGAAGTGGAATATGCCGTGTCTCAGCTTGAATAACCTGGATTGTGATGTTCTGTTGCATTCTTTCTCCCTTGAGCAATCGAAATGTGGAAAGTGAACACACGCCGTCAGCTTGTGCTTGAGCATCTTAGGAGGTATACTACCAGAGAAGTGGCCTTCCCAAAAGTGCCACATCCTGTACATATAGAGAAGCCACTTGTGAGATAATCATGACACTACCACATGACGCGTATGAACTCGGTTTTCCCCTGAATCTTGATCGTGCTGCCCGTTCACCGTTACATATGCAACTGTGTGAGCAACTCCGGCAAGCGGTTCTCGATGGTCGTCTTGTTGCGGGAACGCGGCTCCCATCCACGCGAGCATTGGCACAGACACTTGGAGTCTCACGTACCGTGACTAGTGCAGCTTACGACGAGTTGTTTGCAGAAGGGTACCTGGAAAGTCGCCGTGGCTCAGGGACATATATCGGGCGTGATCTTCCCCCGCTTCCGGGTCGCCTCCCATATTCCATACCAAGCGCTCCTCCACGTTGGCTAAATCATGTACCCGCCATCTCACCGAACGAGCCTATCGCCCCGCACGCCATCGTGTTTCGACTGGGAACACCTTCTCTCTCATCGCTTCCTACACGCATCTGGCGGGAAGCGTGGAAACCAGTTACTCATCTCCAGTTGCCGAATGATTATGGTCCCCTCAATGGCAATCCTGCACTTTGTGAGGCTCTCGCAACCTATCTGGGTCGCTCCCGTGGTCTCGCATGTACGCCTGCCGATATTGTGATTACCGCGGGGGCGACCCACGCACTTGACCTGATTGCACGCGCAACGCTCTCCAGTGGCACTGCGGTTGGGTTTGAGGAACCGGGCTATCCTGCCGCTCGACACGTTTTGCAGGCACGAGGTGGGCACATTCTTCCTCTCCCTCTCGATGAGAATGGGATGCAGGTAGAACTGCTTCCAAATGGACCATCAGCACCACTCCTCGTCTATACGACGCCATCACATCAATATCCACTTGCTGCTCGGCTCTCCGTCGCACGACGCATGGCCCTGTTAACCTGGGCGGAGACGAATGATAGTCTCATCATAGAGGATGACTACGATAGTGAGTTTCGCTTTGATACATCTCCGCTTCCAGCCCTGGCCAGTCTCGACAAGACCGGACGAGTAGCATACATCGGGACATTCTCAAAAGTGTTGACCCCCGCATTAAGGATAGGGTATCTTGTCGCACCCCCTCTTCTTCGTGAGCGCGTGGAACACCTCAAGGACTTAACCAACGAACATCCTTCATGGTCGGTGCAACAGATGCTTGCCACTCTCATTACAGATGGACACTTGGAACGCCATATTCGACGGATGCGCCACCTCTATGCTGAGAAACGCCAAATTCTCGAAAACATTTTTGCACCACTTGCACCTCTCGCTCATGTACGAGGGCTTGAAGCTGGTCTGCACGCGTACCTGGAACTGCGCCCCGATATCAACGCCTTTCTAGTCGCACGTCTAGCACGTGAGCGCGATGTGATCGTCACGACGCTTGACGCCTATTACATCGGCACACTAGATCGCTCTGGTCTGCTGCTCGGCTATGGAAGCCTTGACATCCCTGACATTATTCAGGGGACAAAGGTGCTGAGAGAGGTGATTGAATACGTGGCAGCACAGCATTCCGATTTCTGAAAAAGATGACTTGCAATACACCAATGTACATGGTTGTATATGGCGCGTATTCCCCTTCTTTGGCTTTCTGAATTTTTTTCATGGTGATACGCTCTTTCACTCCTTTCATAAAACATCAGACTCACGAATAACTTTCTACCTCTATAGAAATCGGATTCAAGGCCTGTGCTATATCTTCAAGCACCAGTTCCGTCGTACATACTTGCGTTCTCCTTTTTTCCTGGTCAAGAGTGTATGTACAGGCAGTGTACCCAAGAAAAAACCATGAGACAAGAGGCAAAGCGAGCATGTGGAATGCGATTGCCTTTACGCGTTGAGAATAGTGTAAAATGGACCTTGTGTTCATCCCATTTCTCGCGTAGTATGAGGTACGTAACAAACTAGCATCTACTCCATCGTAGACCCGTTACTAGAACGGAGATACAATCTATGCTTCTTTTCTTCTCTTTTTTCAGTCAGATTATTATCATTCTCGTCACTGTCTTTGCTCTGTTCGCGGCATTACAGCAATACTATTATGCACCACCACCCAAGAAACGCATCCTTTTTGGCGTGATCACCTTGACCTTTTGCTGCACCCTCGCGACCTTTGGATTGATACCGCTCATCATACATGGTATCAGCTTCAAAAACAGAAGCCTTCTCTTCACGTATGATCCCTGGCTCCTGGCAAACGGTATCTCTTGCTTGACGTTCCCAAGCATACGAGAAAGACGTTCTCGCGTCACAACGATGACAGCATTCAGTTTCACCGCCTTTGCCATCATAACTCTCTTCCTAAACTGGATAACCCCCTGATGTATCTCTGGCTCTGTTGCCCAGGCTCATCATGCCGTTTTTCATTTTCTATTGTCATATCGCTATTCTTCCTGATTTTCTTAAGTAAAGTACGAGGAATGCCAAAGTATGTGTCTGTATTTCTTTATCAAAAGCGCATATACTCCATACTAGATAGAGTGTTTGTCAAGCTCTCTTTCCATAAGAGTAGTGAAAGTACTTGATGTGAAACTCACGGAGGATAGTATGCTTTCCTTGCCTCATAATGCTGCCCTTCTTCTCATAGATGTGCAAAAAGGCTTTGATGACCCTGTATGGGGTCGTCGTAACAATCCCGATGCTGAGACATATATGGCAACCTTGCTACACGCATGGCGGCAAACAGGGAGACCTGTTATCCACATTCAACACTGCTCTCGCAATCCTCATGCGCCGTTGCATGTCAGTTCCCCTGGAAATGCGATCAAAGACCTCGTGCGTCCTCAAGGCGAGGAGCCAGTGCTTCAGAAACAGGTGAACAGTGCCTTTATTGGTACCGATCTGGAAGCGCGACTGAGACGAGCAGGCATCACGACCCTTCTCATCGCTGGCTTGACCACGAACCACTGCGTCGAGACGACAACACGTATGGCTGGCAATTTCGGCTTTGACACGTACTTTGTTTCCGATGCCACCGCGACCTTTGATCGAACAGGACCTGATGGTGTTCTCCACACTGCGGAAGAGATTCAGGCGATCACGCTTACCAATCTGCACCAAGAGTTTGCGACTATCGTGACAACTGACGATGTGCTGAGGAACCTTGCATAAAAAAGAGATTCCTCTGTTTCCGCTCATTTCCTGGTCACATCTCGCTCTTTCCAATGTCTATAGTAGTAAGGGAATCTCTGCGAGACTGAAAAATCGTATGGGATGTAACGATGAGGCACGGAGTGGAGAAACACGAAAGAGTAAGAAGTATGCTTGATATAACTGCTGTTCGTCAATTCATTGTGCAAGCCGTTCCATTCAATGAGGTACTCGGCATTACGGTTGCACAGATTTCTCTTGAGTCTGTTGAAGTCATTCTGCCAGAGGCACCAGAACGGCGCAATCACGTGGGAACGGTACATGCTGCGGCGCAGTTTGGATTAGGCGAGGCGACCTCTGGCACATTGGTTGTTGCAGCGTTTGGAGACCTGTTCCAGCAAGGCGTTGTTCCACTGGCGGCAAAAGCAACGATCACCTATCGCAAAGCCGCCAGTGGCGAGTTACGAGGGAGGGCGTTCCTCTCACAACAGGAGCAACAGCGTATTCGAGACGAGGTGGTACAGGAGAAACGGTCGCGCTTCACCGTTCCTGTTCAACTCCTGAAAAGCGATGGTACGCTCACTACGGAACTAGAAGTTTCGTGGAGCTTGCTCAAGCAGCAATAGAGACGTAACGGCGACTCCAGAGAGGGTTTGTGAAAGGGAAATAGCGGTAACAGCAAGAGAGCAACCGATTCAGGTGTAGTATGCCAACATCTGTCTTAGTTCCTCTCGTATCTTCTCACGCCACGCAGTAGGCTCGATGAGTTCCGCTCCTGGTCCTAACCAACGCAATAATTCCAATACAATGCTGGCATCAGATTCGCCAAAGGTCATCACAACTCGGCCTTCTTTGCTCTGCTCGAAATGGGTATGGCGATAGTACCAATCCTGTTGCAAACGCGTTGCCTGAGCAGAAGAAAGACTGATTTTTACGGGTGCCTGCTCTCTCCATTGATCCATTGCTGACAGAAGCCAGTTTCTTCCCAGGAGCGCACGTATATCAAATTCGGGCTGAGCGGAAGGAGTTAATCGGTGTGCTGTCATCTGTAAGACTCGATCCGCCCGCCACAGCTTCAACGCCTGTCTTCCATCACTTTGTCTTCCTGCTAAGTACCAATAATCACGGTCCCAAAGCAAGCCGAGTGGTTCAACCTGCACGTCATATGCCTCCTCTTGATAGGGAGAGTGATATCGCAAGAGTACTTGATTTCCATCAAGGAGTGCTTGAAAAAAAGCACTCATAATAGTGCTCACATGATGTGTTCTCTGTTCTCCTGTCGCGGGAAGAGGTTGAGCAGGCTCTAGATGAAAAATATCGTGGGGAAACTTCTCAAAACCAAGGATATGTTCTGCTTTTTCCAATAGAGTACGAAGCCTCTCTGGAAGAGCGGCAAGAAGCTTTTTCTCCGCCATGTCCATCTCTAGCGGGAAGAGGGGTGCTTGAAGGCTCCGTTGCAGCGTCAAGCCAACAAGCAGCGTAATGGCTTCGCTCTGCGTGAACATCAATGGAGGCAAAAAATACCCTTCCAGAAGCCTAAATCCCCCATTCCGCCCGCGTTCTGCATACACAGGCACGCCCAACGCACTCAATACCTCCACATCACGGTACATCGTCCGCGTAGAGACTTCAAAGTGCTTCGCTAAATCGGTCGCTGAAACAGAGGGTCGGCTCCGTAAGAAGAGCAAAATGCCTAAGATGCGGTCAAAACGATTCATAAACAGAGTAAGTGCTTTCTAAAATATGACATATGGGTAACGCCTCTACTATGCATGGTAGTAGCAGCTTGGCAATATGTCAAGAACCCACGAGACAATGTAAAAAAATATGACAGGCAGGTGGCATATTTTCTCCTGTATCCTTTCTACAAGCAATCTTCTCAATCATAGAAAAAGGATATTACAGCTATGCCTACAGATCAGACTCATCGTCCCACAGGTACAGAGGCACCTGAGAAGCAGCGTTCTACACCGTTGAGAGGTTTGTGGGGCAATTCACCGTTTATGACATTCTGGCTCGGTGAGACTGTTTCGTTATTTGGCTCACAAGTCACACTTGTGGCTCTGCCACTTACGGCGGTCCTGGTACTTCATGTCAATGCCGAACAGCTAGGATTGCTGCGTACTGTTGAGTGGTTACCCTACATCCCTTTTCCACTCCTCCTGGGAGTTTGGGTTGATCGGAGGCGGCGACGGCCTTTGATGATTGGAGCAAATATTATTCGTGCGTGCTTGATTGGCCTCATTCCACTACTTTCGGTCATCCATCTCTTACAGCTCTCTCTGCTCTACATCATTGCGTTTTGTGCAGGGGTGTGTACTGTCCTCTTTGATCTCTGCTGGCAATCGTTTGTTCCCGTCATGGTTCCCAAACAAGACCTGATAGAGGCAAACAGCAAGATAGCGGCGAGTGCAGCGGCGGCCGAGGTCGGAGGACCAGGAATAGCAGGAGTGCTGGTGCAACTTCTGACAGCTCCACTTGCGTTGTTTGCGGACAGCATGTCTTTTCTCCTCTCCGTTCTCTCGCTTGTCTTGATTCAGAAGCCTGAACCTCTTGTTGAGAGAACGCGCCAGACACACTGGTTCAAAGAGATCACTGAAGGGTTGCGTTTGACGTTTCGTAATCCATATATTCGTACACTCACGCTTCAGGCATCGGCCTGGAACTTCTTTTTCGCCATTCTGGATACGGTTTTTCTGCTCTATGCTCTGCGTGAGCTTGGGTTCAGTCCAAGTCTGCTTGGCCTCATCTACGCGACGGGAGCGATTGGTGGTCTGCTCGGCTCGGCTCTTGCTACACTCTTGATGAAGCGGTTTTATCTGGGTATCGTGATTTGTGCCACGTTTACGCTGGGAAGTGTTCCGTTTCTCCTGCTTTCAGCAGTTACGGGTCCTCACACGATTGTGTTAGTGGTATGTGTGATCGTTTTCTTCCTGGTGCGCACCGCTTTGGGGATCTATACGGTTGTTTCCATCAGTTTGCGCCAAGCCGTTACTCCTCACTCGATGATGGGGCGTGTCAGTGCGAGTACCCGTGTACTGACCTATGGAGCGACAACATGTGGGGCACTGGTCAGCGGATTTCTCGGGGCGACCATTGGTCTACGCTCAAGCTTGCTAGTCGCAGGATGCGGTTTCATTGTCGCCTTGCTTCCCATCTTCTTCTCTCCCCTTCTTCGATTAAAAGCCATGCCGGTGACCTCGCACGGCGATGTGTGAGAGAAGGAAGCAAAGCTCTCTTTTTTAAGAGCTTACAAGGCCATTGGAGCACTGATAATAGGGTAACGCAAGTGCCAGGAGGTCGTGAGAGAGGTGTGAAGCATACTACACTCCTTCCATATGTTTGTCGAAACCACTTTCCTCTTCAAAAAAGGCGTATCTGGCTCTACTATAGCATAGGCAGGAGAAAGTTGTCGCCTTTCCTCTTGCTCATTTTCACTCTATTCTTGCGCTGTTAGCGATACTGTTTGGGAGTCAGTCCAGTGAGACGTTTAAAGTGTAGGGCGGGGTGACTTTCGCTTGCACAGCCACCGCCTGAGCAATGAATGACGCATTGATAGAGAGCTATCAAGAGTATATCATGGTCCTACGTCAGTGCTACCATGTTCTGTTCATTTTCTGGTCACAGCCCACTCTTTCAGGTGTCTATAATAGTAAGGGGATATCTGCGAGACGGGAAAGGAGCGGAAATGGAATATATGCGAGAGAGGTTTGAATTCTAGGTAGAGCGTGCTAAAGTGGAAACTACTTTGTCTCAACACCTTACATTTCTGTACCATACTCGTTGTAAGTGGCTCTTGTCGTTTTACGACAAGTGGTCCTTTTGGGAGTGACACCTTTCATGATAGCATTCCTGTTAGGACACTCAAGCAACAAGTGGTCCTTCTGCCCAGGAGGTAGAACACGCGCTAAGGACAATTGTGAAGCACTTCCCCATCAAGGCTGCTCTGACTGCCTACAATTCCGAACGGGATTCCGAAGAGAAGACATTACAAATTGGTCTGCGTCTGCTCACCCTACTGGCAGAAAGTGCGCGTTCTCATTCAGGAAAATAGCATGGTTTCTCCCAGAACAAAGACACAGAGGTGAAACAAAGATGGCAATTATACGAGAACTTGGAGCGCAGGAGACGTCTTTAGCGTACCCGGCTCTGCTTGAGCTGAGACCGCATTTGGAGTCGCTCGATGCATTCATGAGGCAAATAAATAAGGACCAGCGTGCCGAAGGCTATCGGCTCGTGGGGGTGTTCGAGGATGGTATTGAAAATGCGGTAGCCATTGCTGGATTTCGCACGCTTCACGCGTTAGCCTGGGGCTACTGTCTCTATGTGGACGATCTCAGCACACGTGCAGCGTTTCGCAACAGAGGTCATGCAGGTCTCTTGATGCGTTGGTTGAGTGAGGAAGCGCATCGTCTTAGCTGTGTCCAAATGCATCTTGATTCGGGCGTGCATCGCCACGATGCACACCGCTTGTATTTGAACCACCGAATGCACATTCGTTCGTATCATTTTGTGCGCGACCTTTAAGGGAGAAAAAAGAGATGATTCGTCTCGGACTGATCGGTGATTTTGATCAAGAGATCAAAGCACATGTGGCTATTCCCAAGGCAATAGAACTTGCCGCAAGTGTGGTACAACCCCGCTAACTGGTGAACGTGCTCAAGCAAGTTTGCGAGGTCGGCCTCGTGGTCGCTTGGGCAACGTTGGATCAGGCAAGGGATGTTTACGAGGTCGGCCTCGCGGTCGCTTCGGTTCAGTCCAAAGAGCAGGAGCGACTTTGTAGGTGAGCACCTCCTCAACTGTCCAGAGATGATCGCTCACTCCTGCGGCCATTGCAGGCGTACACGCATATCTTAGATGTTTTGTTTTGCTCAATTCGTGATGCACGAAACAGAAATTGTACGTGCATCCAATCAGATACATGCCAGTTTCCAACGCTTCGACGCGCCGTGCGGCATGACGACATTTGCGCGTCAGAGCCGCCAACCGTTCTCGCATCGTTCCATTAAGACGCTCAATAAAGGCCGTGTTGAGCGTACTTCCTCCTCGTGATGCCTTCAACAATCGGGTGGCTTGCTCCAAGGTTCCACGGGTCATCTTCCTGGTGACTTCCACCACCCGTTTCTTTTCAGCTCGCTTGATTACCGTCGCAATATACAACTGGGACCACACCTGCAAGCAACAGCGTCCCCGTCCTGCTGTCTCTTTGACTTTGTCTCGAAAAGCGCGACAAATACTTTTGGGATACGCCGCCCATCCATCCGTACATACCAACAGAGCACACGTCGTTTGCGAACACGCTCGCACCTTCGCCATCACGCGGTCGGCAAGAGCGGTATCACGCCTGAGACTTACCACTCCTCCCAACCACAATCGCGTCGAAATCATCATCGAGAAGCCCATCCATGCAATCCACGAGCGTCCTTTCACCCGAATGCGCATCAGCTTGAACATGCACTAAATCCAAGTTTCCTTGTTCAATCATAGCACGATGAACCTGTTGACAATGGCTTCCTGCACGGTCTCGCCACGACGCCACCGTCCGTTCATCCAAATCATAGGCATGAACAATCGCTTGCACAGGACATCCATAGGCCAGCAATGTGACGACAATGATAATTACCTCTGTGGGCTTACGAAGCCCTTCTAACATCGTTCCACGTCGTGCGCTAAACGTTGCTTTGCACTCTCGGCAACGATAACGTTGTCGGGTGCGGTCATGAAGCCGAATGTTGCCCTTCCCTAGTTTGCCTCTTGCTAAACAGCTCTCGTTGGGGCAAAATTGCAATGACGGGTTCATTGGCTCTGACTGATGTTTTTTCATACGTACAGTATTGCCAATGATTCTCTGCTTTTCAAGCCCTCCTGACTTTTTCACCTGTTAGCGGGGTTCTACCAATAAAATTACTATACCAAAATAAGCAATAGGGGATATTTGAGCTGCTGAAGTAGAAGAGGACGGAGAACGTGAAACCACTGTTGGAGAGACTCGCAACGATGGAGTCGAAGAAGACTGTATAATCGAGGTAGGGGGTAGTTGAGAAGTACTCAGATCATGATAGGGAACGTAATATGTGTAAACAGCCCAGAAGAGAGAAAGCGCGGTCATAACCATCGCCGCTACACCAGACCAACAACCGTAATAGGAACCCCTATTCCCTCGACTACTCCAGTCAACAGACAATTTCTTTCCCATCACCACACTCATCCCTACACTTCACAAAATCAATTATAAATATCAAACCACAACAAACAGAATTTACACCAAAAGTACACAAAAAGCAAGATGCCGTTCTTTCGAGAGGAGAGGAAATTCATGTGGTTTTCATGGAAGGAGTCTAGTGTTAGACGCACCTTCTCCTTGCACACACTCTAGGAGCCTAGAGGCATGGAGACCGAGGAGAAACAGCAGTCATCCATGGCTGCTATTTTTATGAGCAAACAGCAAGATACTTTTCGCTATCTCATCATCACAATCTCACCTTCGCCCTCTTTGAAACATTGTTACAGCAATACGAACTATTCCTCAAGGTGTGGGCTGAGTTGGGATATGGTAAGTACGGAGGAGATGATAATGAGGAGTAGTCAATGACCTATGGTGAGTATAGAAAAAGCATAGATGCGAGGTGGTCAGTAGCGAAGGACAATCCGATCAGAAATGTAGGAGAAGTGTGATGAATTGTCTCTCACAGCTCTGTTAGTCGTTCTCTGCTGCTCGCCCATGTAATTCGCAGATTGACACAAGAGAATGACCCAGACGCCAGGGTCACCTCAACGTCCTTAGCGTTTAAGCACTTCTTTCACAAGAAACGTAAACAATTGGGGCTGTATTGCGGTCGTTATCACTGCCACTGCTTTGTGTCTATACTGATCTGTCATGAGCTGGTGGAGCATACAGGCAGCCAGATCCACCCTGGAGGTATACGAACCTTTGAGATACCCTTCACTCTCTTGATAGTCAGTCACCACCGATGTCTCAAAAAGGCCAGCTGGCCGCACAATCGTCCAATCAAGATTACTCCTCATAACCAGTTCTTCCATTCTCCGCATATCCGCGTACAGGGTCTTGCCAAGAACGCCCACAACCAGCGGTGATATAATTTTGTCAAAGAAAAAACCACTGCTTTCATGAGGTCCGAGCGAACTGGAAGTTACACAGATGATCCGACGCACGCCGTTGTCTTTCATGGCCTGCACGATATTTCCTGTGCCCAGCTCTAGGTGACGTCTTTCCTGCCAAAGACGTCACCTAGAGCTGAAAAGACAGCATCCTGTCCCGCCACAGCCTGCTCAACTGCGGCCAGGTCGTACACATCGCCACTCAGGACCCGCAAACGAGCGTCCTGGATGGGAAAGGTCTCTGGATGCCGGGTAAATGCTGTCACCGTATATCCCTTCTCAAGGGCCTGGTGCGTCAAAAGCCGACCTGTCGAGCCATTCGCCCCAAAAATGACGATATTCATACAATTTCCCCTATTGAAAACCAGACCTCAGTTGAGGCAAGTGACGATCACAGGTATGTCACCACCATGTTCCCAGACGTAGAAAGTAGTGAGCTAAAGTTACTATTGGAAATGAACAACTTTTTAGGCTACGCCACTCCAAGCTACTCACCTGACTGGGTGCAGCTAGCATCAAACAAACACAAAGAAACATCTTCCACGTAAAACCATCAAGAAATTCACGCCAGTATTCACCTCATATGAAATATCACACATGATCTATCTAGGAAGACACATTCCATACTCGACTGAGGAGGGATGTGTCTTCCTTTCCCATTCTCGCTCAATGCTTGAGGCTATGGAAAGAGGAAAAGATGACGATGTTTCATTATGACAACTATAGAGACGAACGAAACAACGAGATTGAGGTAGCCAATCAACGACACGGTAAAAAACAGGAGATCGTTGGTGGGAAGATCATTTAAAAAAGCGTGCGAAAGACCAGCGTGTCACCAGGGTCAATAGTGAGAACAGGTGGAAAATCGCAAGAAAATTGTCCGTGGAGTGTCTGTCTTTCAAGAACGATAGTGTAGGTTGCCATGAGAAATATTTCCCTTTTCTTGTCTGAGAGACGACCTGTATACCTTGGCCTCTGTGGAGGTGACATCTACAATTAGGCATAGTGAGACAAATGCCAGGCGAGCATAGCTAATAAAGATAGAAATAGGTACTACATCTACCATACAATCAACATCCATCCTCTTCACCGCGCTCAATGCAAAGTGGAATTTGTTCATTGCCTGTGGTGAAGTGACCAATCTTCTTTTCTGCCACGTGCTCAACAAGATGAAGGTCAATCTGAAACAGGTCTGCTCCCTGATCAGCGCCAAGCAAACGGATTCACCAAAGCTGACACTGTTGGGAAACTCCTTTAAGCTGCAAGGTAAAGCCTCTGGAAAGCCGAGACGCGTGTGGGAGCGAGTTCATCCCCATCAAGCCATGCCACCACACGTACCAGATTCATCGCAGCGGCGATCCCAAGATGTTGCAAGTGCGTTTTGGCCAAGCCGATATAGCGCGAGCGGCGCATGCCAAAGGCACGTACTCGCCTTCGAAATCGTCGCTTCGATCCCCTCTCGCAGCGCATACTGCTTGGCAAAGGCTGGTGTCTTTTGTCGACGACGTGCTGCTTGGAGTGCTTCATGTTGGGCTTGCGGTCGGATGGTGATGGTGCGCCGCTTGTACTTCTTTTCTGAGCGGATACAGTGGACCTGGCTCGGACAGCGACCACAATCGGTGGTGGAGAACTTGATCTTGATCACCTCATTGGTTCGGTTGTCGATGGCAGGCGTCCAACTGATACTGTGCTGTCCTTCAGGGCAAATTGCCTGCTGGCGTTCCCAATCGATGAGGAACTGGCTAGCATCAATGCCGTGCTCCGTGTTGGCTTGCCACTTCACATCGCCAACAGCAGGACCAATCACTTCGATCCCATACTGCTGCTGACTACTGACTAGAATGGGTGCCGTGATATAGCCTGAAGCGAGCAAATGTTGGCGGGGGGTGAGATCCGTCTGCTGAAGATCGGCATGGATCGTTTCGGTCATTGCCTCATCGGTGGTAGCAGCAGCAGTGGTCGCCACATGCGTGATGAGATGCGGGGCATCTTCCTCACAGGTTTCCGTTACATGCACTTTGTCGCCCGTCCACCGCGTCTCGCGCTTTTTGCCATAGCGGGCTTCTTGATCCTAGGGCGAGTTGATGAACTGGTTGCCTGGAGGAAGATCCTCATTGCTGCGCCAGTGGATTTGGCCCTCGACCCAGACGTAGTTTTGGATTCAGATGCGGCGCAGTATCTCGACGGCCGGGATCTCATGCAAAAAGGGGGGAGCCTCTGCCGCGTAGAGATCGGTCAGCAAGTTTGAGCCGTCTTGACCAATACGTTCAGCGACTGCCTCACGCTCCTCTTGGCTAGCAGGGAGGCAGGACGCCTCGATACGATGGCCATAGCGGACAAGCCATTGGGGATCGCTATGTGCCAGAAGCCACTCCCCAGCAACGATGGCAAGGCTATTGAGCGCAAAGCGCATGGCCTCGCCCACACACATGAGTCGGTTAATCGCTCGCACTTTCGCCAGCACATGGGTCGAGTCCGTTCGTTGGCGCTGGCGTTCCTTGAGCCAACCCTGCTCTTTAAATAAGGCCAGCATCGCATCCAACACCAGCTGTTCGGCTCTCCCTTCAAGCAGGCGCTTACGAAAATCGGACAAAATGGTAAAGTCAAAGCCGGGATCGGTGAGTTCTAAGCCGAGGGCATACTTCAGATCGATCCGCCCTCGCACCGCGTCGGCGGTTTGTCGATCGGGAAGTCCCTCCATGAACTGCACAACTGTGATGAACGCAAGCCGCCAAGGTGCCTCGACAGGGCGTCCATTCGCCGCAAATAAATGTGCAAAGGCTTCATCCCGGTAAATGGTTCCCAACGCGTCACGCATTTTCATGTAGAGATTCCCCTTGGGATAAGCTGCACGAGCCACACGGGCGGTTTCTTCCGGGATCGAAAACTCGTTTTGAGAGTGCAGTGTCATCTTCCTTCTCCTTCTTGCAAATATCTGCTTGGACTCCTTCTTGCTTTCTTATCCTAACACATGCAATGGAGGGTTCAGAGGTTTCCCAACAGTGTCAAAAGGGAGACAGACCCCAATGGTGAGCACTTGCCCCAAGAGTGAGCAAGGCCCCTCTTAACACTCAGAGAAGCCGCTCCAGAGGCGACTAACACCGCTGGACGGCTGTTAATTGGGATCATCAGTGTGGTACATTCACTCGAGGGGAGTCTGATCTTGAGGGTCTTGCTCACCTTCAGTGGAAAACCCCAACACATCTTAGAGTGGAGGTACAACCATGCTTGTTCCTGATTTACCGCGCACCTCGCCCGAACGGCAGGGCATCGCTTCATCGGCTCTGCTTCACTTTGTCGAGGCACTGGACAGCCAGATGCACGAATTACATAGCTTCATGCTGCTCCGGCATGGCAGTGTCGTCGCAGAAGGGTGGTGGTCACCCTATAGACGCGAGCATCCCCACATGGTGTTTTCACTGAGCAAAAGTTTTGCTTCAACTGCTGTCGGTCTGGCTGTGACCGACGGACTCTTCTCCCTCGATGATTCGGTGCTGTCCTTCTTCCCAGAGGAAGCACCCGCGCAAGCAAGTGAGTATCTCGCAGCGATGCGGGTGCGGCATCTGCTGTCGATGACGACTGGTCATACCATCGATACCTGGGCTTTTCTGGTGGATCGACCAGACGGCAACTGGATCAAAGGCTTTCTTGAGGTGCCAGTTGTGCATGCGCCGGGAACGCACTTTCTGTATAACAGTGGGGCAACGTACATGCTCTCTGCCATCGTGCAGAAAACCACTGGCACCAGGCTCATCGAGTATCTGGAGCCGCGCTTGTTTGAGCCGCTGGGCATTGAGCATGCTCTCTGGGAGGAGTCTCCTCAGGGGATCGCACTTGGCGGCATTGGGTTACGTCTCACCACCGAGGACATCGCACGCTTCGGTCTGCTCTATCTGCAAAAAGGCATCTGGCAGGACAGACGATTGCTCTCCGAAGCATGGATCGCGGAAGCGACAGCAGTTCAGACTGCGTCGGGAGCTAACCCGCACAGCGATTGGACGCAGGGCTACGGCTATCAGTTCTGGCACTGTCGGCATGGTGCCTACCGGGGAGACGGAGTGTTTGGTCAGGTCTGTCTCATCATGCCGGAACAAGATGCCGTCCTTGCCATCACGGGCGGCATCGATGTCTTTGATGCGCAACTGCCGTTGAACCTGGTCTGGGACCTCTTGCTTCCGGCAATGAAGAAGGAAGCACTTGCCGAAGAGGGCGGAGAAGTGCACAGTCTGAGAGAGAAGGTATCCAATCTGACACTGCTTCCGGTGCAGGGACGGGCCACCTCACCCATTGCGTCACAGGTTGCTGGTCAAACGTACCGTGTCGATGGCAATGAACTGAAGATTGAAACTCTTACCCTGCAGGTGAGCGAGTCTGGATGGACAGTGAGCATCAAAACGGCAGCGGGCATCAATCTGATCCCCTGTGGGTATGGTGTGTGGCAGCCAGTCCAGACCACGCTCTTTCATGACGCCTGGGTGGTCAGTCCCACACCGATCGTTGCCAGTGGTGCCTGGACAGCCCAAGAGAGCTTTACCATGGTTGTTAGGCTGTATGAAACCCCGTTTTTCCACACGCTGGTGTTCCATTTCGTCGGTGATGAAATGCTCGTGGAAACATGGGTCAACGTCTCTCTTGAGGCAACGGAAACGCTGGTGCTGACGGCACATCCCGCATAAAGCATGGGGGGATTGAAGGGAAGATGCGATGTCCGAACACGTTGTACCTATTTGAACCGTTTTGTGATTTAACGCAATCACACCAGCGCCTGTCGTATCGCATAGGCAACGGCGGCAGCTCGTCCAGAGACGTTAAGTTTGACAAGAATATTACTCAAATGGCGGTTAACGGTGCGAGGACTCAGAACGAGAACGTCAGCAACTTCGCGGTCGGTATGGCCTTCCGCGACAAGTTGCAGCACTTCTCTTTCTCGTATCGTTAGTTTCAAATGAATTATATGATTAGAAGTACGTACTTCTGCTTGCTTTACTGCGGATTTCTGTACACTTCCTTCCTGAACTGCTTCTAACGCCTGCACACCATCAAGCAACGTATCTACCAGCTCAGCAGCTCTTTGCATATCATATTCGAGAAATAGCGTGCTTGCTTGCTCACATACAGGTCGCAGATGTTGTGCGTCCTCGCCACGTATAACCCCCATACGCGCCTGCTCGTACAGAATTGCAGCTTCTTCAGGTCGATTACCAGCGCGTCGGCAAAGTTGCAAGCCGTCTTCAAAGGCACGTTCTGCTGTAGACCAATCACCAGTGAGCGTTGCTAGCTCCCCAAGAACACGATCAACAGAGAGTCCATAATAGAGAAAGCCACGTAACTTTGTAATGCGCTCGAAATAGGGCGTTGCTAATTCAAGCGTATCCAGGTGAAGATAGCCCTCAGCAAGAAATGGAATGTAAAAGGTGCCAGAAAAGCCCGCGTTTTCAGGCAGTGCACTGGCGCGATCAAGCTGAATACGTGCCTCTGTTCTACGTCCCGTTACAGCAAGAAAATGCCCATAGAGCGCAACACTACTGACCAGCCAATCGGTATGAGTTGCTGAATGCACAGCATCTAAGAAAAGGCGTTCTGCCTCGCGCCACAAACCACGTCTACACTGCAAAACAGCCTGTGCCTGTAACACAACTGGCATGAGACGCGCATTTTCGTCCTTCTGTGCCTCTTGTAATGCCTGTTGAAGATGGGTGTCGCTGCTGCCCCAATTCCCTTGCTGCAGTGCAAGGACGCCTTGATTCCAATGTAACCACCCTACGACACGACTCACACCATACTGCTGGACAAGCTTGAAACCACGTTGCGTATACATTTGAGCGGTTGCCGTTTCGCCAAGTGCCTGATAAATAATACCGAGTCCCTGCTCCCCCAACGCAGCACGAAATGGATCACCAAGCGAGACATACAACTCATGAGCATCTTTCTGTAAGCTGATAGCCTCGTGGATACGCTCACCCCAACCGCAGAGCCAACCAATGAGATGGAGAGAAAACGCTTGACTTCCACGATCCCCAAGTGTTATCGCCAACTCGTGTGCTTGCCATAAAATCCTCTCCGCCTCATTTGGATGGTTCAGCAATATTTCGAGTGTTGCCTGTGCTTGCAAGAAGAGAACATGCTCCATGCTCTGTACACGTTCTAGCGTCATGGAAGCGGTGGTAGGGGTCCCACGTTTGAAAAACCACGGCAAATTTTGCTCTTGTTCTTGCCCGTGCATCACACTGACTTGTTGCTCAAACACTGCGCTCGCCACCTGTAAATGCGAGAGTGCTTGCGCAAACTTTGCCTGCATCCGATATACATCAGCAAGCGAACGGTTGGTACGCGCACGTAGTAATGGTGGTAGCGTGTCTTGTCTCTCCAAGGCAAAATGAAATGCGCTTATAGCCTGCTCAAATTCTCCTACCTTAAACCAGAGTTCACCGATTGTAAGATACAATTGCGCAGGTACGGGAAGAGCGATATCATTCCGCGCCAGGGTTTCGCCAGCTTCCATCAGTTGTAGCACAAAACGAAAATGACTAATTGCTTTACGATGATCCTGCTCCTGAACCGCAGCTTCACCTGCTAGTATACTCCAACGTAGCGCAGCACTTCTATCAGTGCAAATGACATAATGAGCCGCCAGTTCAGCCGCATGCTTGGGAGCATCATGCATATAGTAGTATTCTAGGGCTTGACCAATTGCGTAGTGCATGTCACGCACACGATACATTGGTAGTTCATCATGAAGCATCTCCTGTACAATACCCTGACAAAAGATATACTGTGACCGCACAGTAGAAAACACTTTACTGGGGAAGTCAGATACCTCTTCATACTGCTTCTCCGCATCGTTGGCAATCAATGATGCTTGTAGTGCTTCATCTAAGAGAGCCTGTATGCTGTTACCCCGACGTTCTGGATATTCACTCTCCACCACTCGTATAAGTGCCTCTTTAGGGAAACGGCGTCCAAAGAGGGATGCAACACATAAGAGATCGAAGCAAGCGGAGCTTAGCCCAAGTAGACGTTCCCGTACAGCGTCTCTAATGCTTTCTGGTAATGTGATACTGACCCCTTGCTTCATCGACCATGTACCATTTCGCTGGAGTAACTGACCATTGAGAGTTAATGTACGTACTAATTCTTCTAAAAAGAAAGGGTTGCCTTCGGAACTAGTAAGCAAATACTGTACGACCTTCTCTTCGTGTACTCCAGGAAGTAACGCATATAGATGCTGTGTTAGTGTTTCGGTATCTAGTAGACTAAGTGGTAGTAGAAACCATAATCCCTGTTGCATAAGCTCTGTAAGCACACGTGTAACAGTTTTTGTAGCTTTCTGCCCTTCTATATCGCTTTGCTCTTGACTACTTTGTGTAGGCCGCGTGGCCCCAATAAGTGCTATACAACTCGTGCGTAAGCGTATCGTAAGATAGAGGATGAGTTCCAAACTTACAGCGTCAACCCATTGCAGGTTATCGATAGAGAGCAAGAGTGGTCTTTCCAAAGCAAGTCGTTCGAGGAGCGTGGCCAGAGAGTCAAAGAGGCGAAATTTTTCTTGCTCTGCTGAAAGTTGCTCTCGGGACGGCTGTACATTCAAACGTGCAAGAATTTCAGGAAAGAGACGTGCAAGGGAAGTCACAAGAGGAAAACCTAGGAGAGATATGTTTTCTGTACTTGAGTATTCTTGCTGAGAAGCAGGGACTAGATCAGATACCCCTACGTAGAAACGCAGTTGCTCGTTGGTAGCGGCACGTATAACAGGGCGTAGTGCCTCTACAAAAGGGAAGTAGGGATAGGCATAGCTTCCTTCATACGCATATATCTCTAACACGCGAAAGTCTCGCAATCTCGCGTCTTGACGTGCTTGAGCGAGGAGACGGCTTTTGCCTATGCCCATCTCTCCACTAATAGTCAATGTACGTGCCCCTACGGGAACATCGCCAAGCACAGTGTTGAGAACTGTATGGATGGCGTGCATTTCTGCTGTACGTCCAACGAGCGGTAGAAAAGGCGTAAATGGTTGTTCTCGCTGAAAGGGTGGATCAACGAATGGAGCGAGCATTGCTTCTCCAATCAGGCGTCTTCCGCTTGAACAGAAGCGGCATAAGATCGTGATAGATAAACAAACCGTAAAAGACAAGCAGAAATGGCACATCGAACAGGAAGTAGAACCAGAAAGTGGGGGAAGCATTAAGCCAGAGCAAGTGATAGAGCAAAGCTAACGCGACAAGCGTTCCATAAACAACAGCTACCAGTGCCAACGGACGTACACACGTCCAATCACGCTGAGTGGAGAGCCAGATAGCACCGACACCGTTACCTATGATTATTGCACCGATAAAACGTGTTAGCAGGGGTGAAATACCAACGGGCCAGAGCGGAAGATGGAGTTCTGGAAGGAAGAAAAAAGCCAAACCGACGACAAGATTGATAACTCCAGCAAACAAGGCTAGACTGCGTTCTGGAAGGCTAAATACGCGATAATTCATTCCTCTGCCTCTTTTCTCTACTATGCAGTGTGAGTGTATGATAGATATTCCTATCTCATTCAAGCAATTTTCTAAACAGAGCATACTGTGCTCGATTATACTACATGAATGTTGAGATAGATATCTATCACTTCTGTAGACGCGAGTCAACTAGATAATTATCATATTTGTTGTTGCAAGTACAAATATGGGTAATATTACCGACGAGCATTTTTCGTCTGGACGATACACTTTCCTTGTAAGTAGCAACACGATAACAACCCTGCTCTTACACGTACCAAATGATAGTGTTCTCTCAGGAGAAAGGAAACAATGCTCATGTTCACATCTCTTCGTCGCATCTCATTCGGGCTATTGGCCGTCCTCTCTTTACTTATGCTCACCATACTCAGCGCATGTTCAACAAACCCTGGCGCGTTTGCCGACTCGCTCAGTAATGCGAGTGCTACAAATAATGCTAAGCAGAATACGACAAACAGTTTTAGGTTCAAGATGATCCCTTCACCTAATATCGCTGCTTGTCTGCCTC
>CAZZVE010000080.1:0-21760 GCA_964657325.1 uncultured Ktedonobacterales bacterium | reverse complement strand
CTATTAAACAGACTCAACGGTTGGACCACCGGTTTGTGCTGGTGGTACTTCGGGCGTTGGCTGCTGTGGCTGTTGCGCCGCTGTCGATGGAGCGGACTCCGCATAGTCACCTTCACGTGCAGGACGCTTGAAGATATAGTATGCCGAGTTAGAGGTCAGCGACTGAATGCCGACCAGTTCCCATCCCTCGCGGCCCAGGCCGTCCATGTAACGGCGTGCGAATGTACTGCGTCGCTCGTCTCCGATGAGAGTCTCAAGTCCCTCGCTGGAGATACGCCCACGATAGTCAATATAGACAACTTTGTAGGCCCACTGACCCATGATAGTTGCTCCCTTCCCTGTCTCTTTACACGTATTCATTGCATATATTTTATTGGGTCCCCTCGGAGAGGACCAGCGATGCCATATCCGATGACACCTCTCGCTCGAACGCCCTAGTATGTTTGTGTCTCGTAATCGCGCCTCGCTCGCATGATAACAGTACACAGCTTGAGCATTCGCGCGAACAATCGGTTCCACATCGGGTTCCACAGTCAATGTGTTGCCAATTGCAGGCCCTCTACCAACGGGTTCCTCTGCACATTGGTAGTATAGCCTCAATGTACGCGGTCTACGCCGCCAGTTCCGCCAGTTTATGAGGCAGTATAAATCTCTTGGAAGGAGCCTGTCTATTTGTACAGGTAGGGAGCAACGTTCAGAATGTCCGAAAAAAACAGGCGGAGGAATTGAACTCCCGTACGGGTCTGCTTTAGCACACCCTTCCGGCAATCGACTAGGTCAAAGGGGTGTGCTAAAGCAGACCCGTACAGGAACTTGTTTTACCACATGACCTTTAACAATATACTACGACAATTTATGGTTACGCTACGGTTTTGCCGTGGGCGTTACGCTTACCGTTGGAGTAAGAGGCGGTTGTGTTGTAGATGTGGGGGTCACTCCTATCGTCGGCGTTGCAGTTGGTTGTGTTGTAGTGGGCGTCGGCGTCACACCGATTGTCGGTGTTGGAGTCGGTTGTGTTGTAGGAATGGGAGTGACCACAATATGTGGTGCCGATGTTGGTGTCACGACGACTGTTGGAGTGATGCCACTGGTCGGAGTAATACGCATCGTCGGAGTGGGCATCGGCGTCACACCGATTGTTGGAGTCGGCGTCGGCGTTACTGCTGTCACACTGAGCGTAACGGTAACTGCTATAGGGGAGCCTGCGGAAGGCGTGATAGCTACTGTCGCCGTATAAGTACCGGCCGCAAGATGCGCAGCATACACATTGAAGATCGGCGATGAGGTGACGTTTGGTGCGTCGCTTCCACTTGCTGGACTGACACTTAGCCAGGACGCCGACGGTGTGCTAGAAGTCCATGTGAGCGTCCCACCACCGATATTGCTAATATTGATAGACTGCGCTGCTGGATTGCTGCCAGCAGGTGTCGTGTAGGTCAGATGTGTTGTGTTTACCTGCATTGATGGTGGAGCGATACTGATGGTAATGGGCACCGTCACAGGACTACCAGCAGCAACCAAACCTGTGGCAGGATCAGTCGCAGTAATTGTCACATTCGCGGTGTAGTTACCAGCAACGGCACTTGCCGCATTCACAACAACACCTGTTGAGGTATTGGTGCCAGCCGCGAGTGTACCTGAAGCAGTGCCAAGCGAGACAAATGATGGAGCGTTTGTCAGAGCTGCGGTCCAGGTTAACGCGGTACCGCCCGTATTGGCAATGTTCACAGGTTGCGCTGTTACACCACTCGTACCATGCGTACTAGCCATGCCCGCACTTGCCGCGAGTGATGCGGGCGAGGATGCCTTTACTGTTATACCTACCGTTTGTGGACTCCCTGCGATAGCGGCACTCTTATTGACACCAGCTAGAGTGATTGAGCCCCCATACGAGCCAACCTTGAGTGACGTACCTATGACTCCTACCGTAAACGTTGCCGTACCACCACTTAGCACGGTTGCTGTAGCAGGAGTGACGGTCAACCAACCAGCACCACTCCCTAGCGTAACGGTTGGTGTAACTATCACATTTCCAGTACACACACCACTGACCGCCACTGAGAAGGTTTGCGCGCCTGGATTTTGTCCAGCGACAGTTGTAAATGCCTCAGTTGCCACAGATGGTGCTTGTAACGTGCACGCTTGTTGGACTATCAGCGCAACAGATACGGCAACAGGAGCACCAAGCACCTGATGCGTTACACTATCAACAGCAGTAAGCGTCACGGCAGACGCATAGTTTCCAGCCTTAAGTGTTGCCGAGGAGATACCAATGTTACTTGTTCCTGCTACAGCAAGTGTTGCGGTGCCTGTAGCAGGTGTTGGTATAAGCCAGGACGCGGCGGATGTTGCGGTCCAGGTAACACCATGTGTACATGCACCACTTGCAGCGATAGTGAGCGGTTGCGGAGCTACTGCAACTTGACCCACAATACTTGTAAAGGTTAGTGCCGCAGGTCTCGTTGTGATTGTACACGCACCCTGTACAACGAAGCTTACGGGAATTACCTGTAGTCCACCCGGAACACTATGTCCTGTTTCATCAGTGCCTGTGAGTGTCACAGTCCCATTATAGGTTCCAGGAGTGAGCGTACTCAATTGAGCAACTGAAACTGATAATGCTGTAGATGAATGACCGGTAAGACTACCGCTAGCTGGTGTCACACTGAGCCAGTTGCCCCCAATACTTGTCGCGACACTTGCTTGCCAATTGAGAACACCACCAACCGAGTTCGCGACGACAACGCTTTGTGATGCAGGTCCCACTTGCCCGACAACACCTGTGTAGGTGAGCGCAGCCGAAGATACATTCATAATTGGCGATGCAGCCTGAGTCACAGTAAATGAGACGGGCAACGTCTCGGTACCTGCTGAAGTCGTAAAGACAACTGAACTTGTATATGTTCCAGGTAGCAAACCTGTACCATTGACACTTACTGTTGGATACGTTGGCGTGGTGCCACTCCTTGTACCAAGTACAAGCCAGGACGCTGCCGTTGTCGCGCTCCACTGTATAGGCGCGGTACAACTACTCTGTGAAACGCCCACGTTGATCGTCTTGCTACTTGATGTGGATTGCTGGTACACTCCAGCAAAGGTCAGCAGCGATGGTGAGACTTGCAAACTACATTGTGGTGTGATGGTGACTGTAACTGGCACGTCCTGTTGGCTATTCTTTACCTGTCCCTGACCTGTAAAGGTAATCGTGCTATTGTATGTTCCAGGAAGAAGTGTGCTAGTATTGACACTCACACTGACATTTTGTGTCGCAGCACCTTGTGATGTAGTCGGAGTGCTGTTAGCAGTAGATGAGGCATTCTGCACACTACCACCATTGGGTGAGACTGTGAGCCATGACGCGTTTGTCGAAACGCTCCATTGTAATGGAAGGACACCTGGATTACTCACTGTAATAGTTTGCGCTGCTGGTGCTGCTCCTCCATCAGGGGAGGTAAAGGAAAGTACGGCAGGACTAATCTGAAGGACCGCGTCATGTCCTGGGCTAAGCGGTATCACCTGCATCTTGACCGTCACACTACTACTTCCCACATTCGATAAGAAATTTACATGAGCCGAGTAGGAACCAGGACGCAAATTGGCACGATCCACCGCAATCACTACCTGTGTCTTCGCGCCCGCCACGAATGTGCCATTGTCGGGCGAAAGCAACAGCCAGGGTTGATCGCTGTTAGCTTGCCACGTGATTTGTCCACCACCAGGATTACTTAACGTGATCGTCTGAGTAGAATTTGTCGCGTTATCACCAGTACCGAGGTCAAGCGTGGTATCCGAAAGAGTAAAATGCGCAGGTCGTAGTGACACGCTCTTTCCGGTGATAAGAAGCGAGAAACGTGCTACTTTGTGCAGCTTTGCATCCTCCGCATTGACGACGTGTATGCCTGCTTGCCAGTCTGGTGAGATGGTGACAGTATCTGTAAAATTTCCTTTGCCATCGGCTTGAATGATAGAAGCACCACCTGTATCAGCGATAGGAAGGATAGCATCGCGGGTCAAACCCACGCGTCCACGTGGAGTAAAATTGCTGCCATGCAATTCTAACGTTGCGCCAATGGCGATAGTGTTGGACGATGTGGTAAGCGTCGGTGCATGGCTACTTGTTGTGCCATGTCCAAAGGAGACAAAGACACCAAACACACCTGCAAGCGATAAAATAAGGACCGCGGTGAGACTCAACCAAAAGAAAAGGACAGGAGGAATACGTTGCACAACAAGGCTTTTAGCGGGTAATGGTGTCACCTTCATGTGACGTGGTGATGTAGTGGGTCGAGGCGAAACCAGAATATCCTCTTCTTGCACAGGAGGCGTGTCAAGCACTTTTTGCCATGTCAAAGGGCGCGCATCTTCGGCGTGCAGTTGCGTAACGACATCCTGTACAGGATACTGTTGCGCTCCCTGCGGTGATGTTTGGGGGTATGTATTAGCGTAACGTCCACGATATGCTGTATTAACCGTCGCGGCTCGTGTTTTTGCTGGTACTGCTGGTGTTTGTGGAGTGCTGACCGGATAAAAGTGTGGTCCCTGAAACGCACTCTTTCCCACGTTTTTTTCTGCGAGGAAACGTGCAGACATATGCCCTGGTGAAGTCATAGATTCACCACAGTTCGCGCAATAATTGGCATATTCTGGCAGTGCTTTTTCACAATTTGGGCATTGAATACTGTTCATCACGGCTTCCCCCTTATCTCTTAGGCGTACCGCAGTTTGCGCGCAAAGAGATGGCATACCGATGGAGTTTTTTTGACAAACATAGAACAGGTATATGTCGTATTCAGTGATATATATTGATAACCCTATAACAGTATACTATATATAACCACATAAATGTAGTGTATGGGACAAACATCTCGCTGTCAACGGCTAGAGTGATTTAGCCAGGGCGCCCGCAAGGGGAACGCCCCTCCCATATAACCGCAGTGCATCGGGAGCGAGTTCGTGTATGGGAGGGGCGTTCCCCTTGCGGGCACCCTAGATTCGGCTTTTGAATACGCGTTTGACAATTACCCTCTCGCCCCTATATCATACAAGGTGCATACTCGCCCAATTAGTAAGGAGCAGCCCGTTGTCTACCGTGCCACGAAGTAGTATACCTCCATCATCGTTACCGCGTCATACATTTTCCTGGTTTCTCCTTATCCTAGCAAATACATTATGGGCGACAAGCTATGTTGCAGGCAAATTTATTCTACAAGATATATCGGTCAACATGCTCAATGCATTACGTATGTGTCTTGCCTCGTTGTTCCTCATTCCTTTACTACTTTATAAACGCAAAGAGATACACTTAACATGGCGCGATGTTCCTCAACTTCTCTTGCTCGCGCTCACGGGCTTTGTGCTCACTAAGATGCTTGAGTATGGTGGCTTAGCTCTAACAACGGCCTCTGACGTTGCCTTACTCATTAGTAGCGAGACGTTGTTCACAGCCGCCTTCGCGTGGCTTTTATTGCGTGAACGGTTTCAACTGTTGCGCGTTGGCCTTATGCTGCTTGGGCTAGTAGGCGTGTACTTGATTGTTGAGCGCAGTTTTCTACCGAACATTCCCTCTGGTGGCGGCATGGGGCGTATTCTTGGGGATGTATTGGTCGTGCTAGCTTTGCTCTTCGAGTCATTTTATACAATACGTGGAAAATCATTACTGGGAAAGCACTCGCCTCTGATCGTCATTTCAGCCGCAATTGTTGGCAGTACCTTGTTCTGGTTGCCCCTCGCAGGCTGGGAGATATTTTCTTTTGGCTGGCATCCATTGAGTACACTTAGCTGGATCAGCTTAGGCTGGATGGCTCTCGTTACTACCGTGTTTGGCTACCTTGCATGGTTTCAGGGCTTAGCAAAAGTCGATGGCTCGGCTGCTGCCGTCACACTTTTTGTGCAACCACTTCTTGGCACACTATTAGCTGTTATCCTATTGCATGAACAATTGACCCCAATCACCATACTTGGTGGTGTTTTGATTGTGGCAAGCGTCTTCTTATTGTCGCGTCAATAGTTAGGGAGAGGTAGGGATATGATTGAGCCGCATAGCTCTTTTGTCGATACCGAGAATATACATGTACATTACCTTGAATGGGACCCAGTAAAAATTTATGACGAACAGCAGCAAGCTATAGCCCAGGACAGCGACGAGATACCAATCGTGTTACTGCACGGGCTTGGCGCAACTGCGGATACATGGCGTTTAGTTGCACAGGACCTGTGCCACAAACATCTTGTTGTTGCCTTCGATGCACGTGGACATGGGGAGAGCACGAAGCCGACAATCGGTTATGATCTCACTACTATCGCGGAAGACGCTGTACAAGGCATGGCAGCACTGGGCCTCGGTCAGGTTACGCTTGTCGGACATGGCTGGGGAGCGCGTGTCGCCCTCGTTCTAGCGGCACGACATCCGGCATTGATCAGTCACCTCATTCTCGTTGACTGTCCACACGTTGAGCCGCGTCACTGGCCCGGTATGACACGAGACCGTTTTATCCGTGAGACCGATACCAAACATCTGTATGTCTCAAAGACAGCCTTTGTGGAGGCCATGCGCGAAGAAATGCGCTCGTTCTGGTCACCAGAGGTGGAGGCGATCCTGCTGACAACAGTGCGAGAACTGCCCGATGGACGCCTTGAGGAGTGTCTACATCCTGACAACCAGCGTCGTATCCGCGAATCGCTATGGGATGATCGTGCTCTCTCGTACTATAGTAAGTTGCAATGCCCTGTTCTGCTCATTCCTGCGGCAGGTGAGCCACAGCCCGACAAAGAGTTTCCAGAGCGTCTTGAGCATACCGACGAATTTGCCGAGGCCAAAGGCCACATGGCGGCTCAGGTCGCGGAAGTCATTTCGCGTTGCTCTGTGCTATGGATGCCCAACACCTCGCACGACATACAATTGCAGCGTCCACAGACGCTGGCACAAGCGATAATGAGGTTTATGTCGAATTAAATTGGTAGGGGCAGCAATTCATTGCGCCCAAAGATGGGGACGGCGGAGGGGCAACCTGTCGGCAACGGTCCTCTTTCCCGACGCGTTCCCCACCCAACCCATCTTTGGACGCAATGAATTGCTGCCCCTACCGACTCAACGTCTATAGTGAAAAAGGACATTATCATGACAACCATCCTCTATCTGAATGGCAACATATACACAATGGATGCGGCACAGCCACGTGCTCAGGCGATGGCGATTGATGATACGCATGGGCATATTGTAGCAGTCGGTACAAATGATGAGGTGCGACGTGTTGGTGGACAACATACACACATAGTTGACTTGAAGGGCAAAACCGTCTTACCGGGGTTTATTGACGCACACATTCACCTGCTCCACACGGCTCACATGCAGAACCGCATCAACGCACGAAACGCGACAAGCGAGGCCGAGGTCGCGGAACTTGTGCGCGAACGAGCCAGCCAGACACCACAAGGACAGTGGATACAGGGTGGGCAATGGGACCAAAATCTTTGGACGGACACGCACTTTCCCTCTAAAGCATCGCTTGATGCCGCCGCGCCTTCTCATCCCGTTGCGCTTTCAAGTAAGGATGGACACCTATTATGGGTTAATTCATTAGCATTGCAACGCGCCAACGTGACAGGCGAGACGCCAGAACCGGAAACAGGGCATATTTTACGCGATGGGTCTGGTGAGCCAACAGGTGTGTTACAGGAAGAGGGAGCAACGAGTCTTGTCTACAATGTAGTTGGCTCCTCCGATCCGAGTATGAATCGCTTGTTGATAGAACGTACAATAGCCCAGTTGCAAAGTAGCGGTATCACTACTATTCATGATATCGAGGGCGACACCTCCCTCCACCTCTTTCAAGAGCTACGCGACGAAGGCAAGCTGAGTGTGCGTGTGCAGATGATTTTACCACGTCAGATGTTGCCACAACTACGCACACAGGGCATCAACAACGAAGAAAACGATCTGCTTCGCGTGAGTGGTATCAAGATATTCGCTGATGGTACACTTGGCTCACAGACGGCTGCCATGCTTCAAAGCTTTGAGGGTTCCCCTGGCAACTATGGTATTCTGACCATTCCAGAGCAAGAGATGCTTGATAACGTCAATGACGCAACCGAGATGGGCCTGACAATTGCCATCCACGCAATTGGCGACCGTGCCGCGAAGGTTGCTCTCGATGCCATCGAACGCGCCCAGATGTTGATGGCGGAGCAAGGGACGCCTGAAGATGCACATTCCGGTCTGCGCTATCGTTTAGAGCACGTCCAGTTAATCACACCGGAAGACCTGCAACGGATGCGTCGCCTCGGTGTGATTGCCTCGATACAGCCCTTCCATGCCGTGGCTGACCGTGATATCGCGGAACGCTACTGGGGCAAACGGCATCGTCACGCCTATGCCTATCGCACCATGCACGACCTCGGCATTCCCTTAGCGATGGGGTCCGATGCGCCTGTTGAACGCTTTGACCCGTTAAGCATTCTATACGCGGCAACGGTACGCAGCGATCCAACTACGCATCGTCCGCCGTGGCTACCCGATCAGGCCCTCAATATTACCGACGCACTCTGGGGCTATACACTTGGAGCTGCCTACGCAGGTGCCGAGGAAGAGCGTAAGGGTTCGCTCACAACAGGCAAGCTCGGCGACGCCGTTGTGCTACGCGAAGACATTCTACACGTTCCACAGGAGAACATGGCTGAAAATGGCGTGCAAGCAACAATATTGGGTGGGAGGGTTGTGTACGGGGACTTATAAGGTGAGGTGACGTGATGGGTATGATAGAGTGCGAGTGGGCATGACAGGGGCAAGCCCTGTCACTACCATACACGGACCCTTGTGGCTTGCCACACAGTAGCGGTCAGTATAGTAGTGACAGGGCTTGCCCCTGTTATGCTCTCAGCCCGCCTTGCAGGCTCATTTATACCTATAAACTGGTTGCTGATCCACACGACATCTGGCACAACAGCATTATCATTAGTAAAAATGATGCCAGGTTCGTAAATTACTACCCCTGTTTGAGTCTGGTTACTCCAACTTTTTAGTTGGAAGAACACATTTCCACACACGATCTGATGCTGCATGTCAGGCTGTTTTGACAGGTACAATTCTCCATCAACAATTTCGTAACGACTGCCATCTTCTGGTAAGAACTCCAAGTCTGGAAGCGTCCAGTGTTGTGCTTTCATGGTTCCTCTCGCATCCTTCTTATCTGATGAGCGTAAGCACGTTGTAACATATCCTTAACACAAGCAACGTGACTCTATGGTTTCTTTTTTATAACACCTTTACCATCTTGTCATCCTGGAAACGTTTGCGCATACCCACCTTCGCATAGAGCTGATGCGAACCTGTCTGGCTTTCCGAATCAACACTGAGTTCGACACGACGAATACCACGTCGATAATATTCACCGAAGGCGGTCAATAGAAGTTGACGCGCTATACCGTGTCCACGCCATGCACGAATTACGGCAACTTGCCAGATGTAGCCATCCTGGTTTTCTGGATAGATACGGCAGAGGGTTGTACCGACGATTTGAGTGTCCACGAGTGCGACATAGAGCATAGAAGGCTCAAAACTTGTGCTCTTCTCAAAAACTCTCTCATACCATCCCTCGAAGGGACGATAGGGCTTTCCGTCAATATCGGGGAAAGCTTCGGCAATCACGTTATATACAGCCCGCTCCTCTTTTCCAGCAACAAAGGGGCGTATAGTAATTCCTTGCAGCGTTTGTGGAACTGGTGGAGGAGCATCATCTGTAAAGCTGATTTCCATGCGATAGTCGCTACTCTCGACTATATAGCCATTCTGTTCAAGAGCTTGTCTTGTGGTAGGCGTGAAGCTCCATGTATAAAGTTGACGCGGCAACGTAGGATTTTCCGCACAAAGACTTCGCGCCCGTTCCTCCGCAAACTGATGCAGGTACGCTAAAATTATTGGCTGATTCTGATAGAAGGGATGTACCGTTGTGTGAACGTCGAGCATAATACCTCTATCGGTCGCCACAATACCTGTGTAGCCAATCAGCTCCCCATTTTGGGTTGTGATAACACGAGTATTGGTGGTAAGAACCATACGCTCACTATCCCACAATTCAAACACATCATTCACGGTACTCTCAGTTGTACCTGTTTCAGCAAGCTCGTGTTGAATGTTAATATCCGCGATAGCCTGTGCATCGTCCCGATTCGCAGACCGAACGTGCAGATCATCAGGTAATGTGACGTCAACCATAAAATACCTCCGTCCTAGTTGTAACCACTGATACCCACCGTGGAGACCAGATGTATCGCGTCCGAGGCCGATTTATCGGCTATAATCCTTTCTGCATTTCATATGAAGACATATCTCATACGATTTCGCGCAATGAATTGCGCCTCGGACGCCGTCAGCGTGGTCCCTACGATGGGTATAACGATACATTGTTCAGGTCGCTTGCAACATCGTAAGCCACGTCTCCGTATATGTTACATCAATAAAGAATACATTATGCTTCTATGACGAAGCTGATGAAGTGGAGCTTTAACAATGCGTAGAACGACAGTGCTTGGCTTTGATGAGCGCGTAGAGCGTGTGCTCGCGTATGCATTCCTGTGGATTTCAGGGGTGCTGTTGTTCATGGTGGAGATACGCCCGACAGAAAGTAGCCGCAATGTACGCTGGCATGCAATTCAATCAATGCTTACCTTTGGGACGCTCTCGCTCTTAATTGTGGCTGTGAGCTTGTTGAAGGGCATGTTGGGCTGGGTACCTTTCCTCGGTCTTCTAACCAACTTTGGTTTAGGCTTGTTGCTTAACGTACTCTGGTGGACAATGGGCATACTGTGGGTTTGGCTGATGGCTATGGCATGGCTTCATCCGCGCTACCGTCTACCATTGGTGGGCGAGTGGATGCGCTACTTTGTATAAATAAAAACGATACCCGTGCAATGCGCATGGCTTGAGCCATGCGCATTGCACGGGTATCGTTTTTATTTCCCATCCTTATACAATAGCCCTAAGACGAGGCCAAAGAAGAGGTGGCGTACAATGTTCTGGAAAAAGGATTTCCATTGAAAGAGGCGCGGCATCTCGCCATTCTTGATTAAGGGATGATATTTGTCGGCAAGCGGCGTCAGCCACCACGCACTCACGATAAAGATTTCACCAAATATCGTACCTTTGAGCCAGTTGGGACCCGGTAGATAACGTTTGAGGACAGCACCATAAAGTTCACCCAACGCAACACCATTCAGAATGTGAATAGCCCACGACAGAAAAAAGAGAGGTCGTGATTGCTTCTCACCTGCCAGTAGACCCTCGATAAAGCGCACATCGCTGAACCGATTTCCAACCAGCAAGATGTCACCCTCCATAGCAAGACTATAAGCAATCGTGGCAATAAAACCAGCAAGTGCCGCCCGACCTGGACGCCACTCGCGCGAGATAAGACGCTGTACAACCTTCATTATATTAAGTTTCCTTTATATGTTTTTTTAAGCAGCCGAGTACGTATCAAGTACCCATCGCGCAGTCTGCTCATCCTTGGCAACCGCAATCTGCTTAGTGAGTTGGCTAAGCATATCGATACTCTGAATGTTCTGAACTTGTTCGTATGCCTCTTCTGCAAGTGTTGGGAAACGAAACTCAACCATGTCGGTCACTATTTTTTGTGCTCCCTTCACTTCTCCCCTAGCTTCGCCTTTAGCAACCTTTTTCTGAATTTCGGGATCGTTGTCTAATAGACTATCGTACTCATAAATGTCATCGTTTACCATTGTTTCTCCTGTTCCATCAAAGATGTCGAACGATTGAGTATAGTTCTAAAGCGTGCTAAATGATGAATAAAATCCGCTCTTGTATAATATTGTTCCATTTCTTTGATTGCCTCTCTAAGAAGCGGAACATTGGCATTTTTCATTGCTGGCAGAAACGTATACATTGGAACAACACGCTCTTGTACGATTTGCCGTGCATCCTGTGTCCAAAGAGCTACCACCTGATAATCAAAGCGTAGCAATTCTTTCTTACTACTTCTTTCTATAAATGGTGGCACTGGTAGTGTCGTCTCAAATGGATATAAAATGACAGAGATAACGGGTAAGTTATGCTTCCTGAGCAAGCCTACATGATAGCTGAGCATTCGCTTGGGCATATCTTCATCAGATGCAGTTTGTATCAAGGTTTAGGGTATGCGGTTCACCTTCATATAAGACATTGTACACTAAATCGGCTCGTAATGTGGACCTATCAATCTCAACAATTTGCTCACTAATAAGTTCTATGCCTTCAATGAGTCTTGGTAATATCTCTGCTGCCTCATCACCAAACAGAGATTTCAAGGCACGATCATAAGATTGCGTTTCTCGTTGTGTCAAGTGAAAATACATCCTTTTTTATTTGATGTACGCTATCATACTATATAATTATAATAAAGCATAGAGGTTTTATTCCATCACCACTCTCCGTGCTTATACTTCGTTTCGCGCTCGATCAGCGCAATCTCCTCGGCGTTCAGGTCAAATACGGCGTACACCGCCTCATTGAGTCGCGTTTCCAATTGCACAATCTCGTCGGTCAGATCGCGTATCTGTTGGCCGCGTTCACGCAATAGCTCCTCCCAATCGTCGCGGTCCTTGAGCGGAATCGTGCGCTTGAACACCTTTGTCACCTCGGTATAAAAATCCGCGAAGGACAGGTCCCACCACAACTCCAAGCGTTGATTGAGTCGCGCATCAGGACCATTGCCAAGATCATACAGAATGCGCTGCGCCGTTTTGCGCCGCACCTGATAACGTCGCTGTGCCACATCCGTAAGTTGCGGTGCTAATGCTCTTCCGCTAGTGCCAATTGTGTGAGTTGAGACACGATGCTACACGCTTTTCTCTAATAACTCCAACAACACACCATTCGTGCCTTTTGGATGCAGGAAGATGGCGCGTCCCTCGGCGGCGATGCGTGGTTGCTTGTCGAGCACGGCTGCTCCTTTTTCTTGCATCTCCTGCAGTGCGTCGTCGATATTTTCAACTTCGAGGCAGATATGATGCATTCCTTCGCCGCGCTTATCCAGGAATTTTGTCAGGCTTGAGTCGGGAGTTGTCGGCTCGATTAGCTCTATCTCGCTCCCACCGGGACCACCCATAGGCAAAAACGCGATACGGACCTGTTCAGTTGGCACCTCTTTGACCTCGCTCGGCTCTATGCCTAACGTATCCCGATAAAACGTCAATGCTTGCTCGATATTGCGCACAATAATTGCCACATGGTCGATCCGTTTCGGCATGGATATGTTTCTCCTATAAAACGCATCGTCGTAGGGACCACATTTATGGCGTCCGAGGCCCAATTCATTGGGCGAAATCCTTATACAGAAATATAGCCGATACATCGGCCTCGGACGCCATAAATGTGGTCCCTACGACGATGCGTGATCATATTACGAGCAATGAGCCAAATGAAAATCTGTTTGCCGTAGATGGTGTGGCACAACGGTGAAGAGGCCAACACTGCGCTGTATAGTACTGGTGACTGCGCGTAGTGCCATCAATGCACTGATGCGTGTCTGCTCATCATAGTGTAACATTTCGGCGGTCTGGTCAAACTCGGCTTGCGTCAACACTTCATACGATGTGTCTGGTTTTACAAGGACGCTTAAATCGAGATCGACATAGGATACACGGTCCAACAGAATGGTAGCGGGCTGAATAATATTGGCATAGGTATGAATAAGCGTTGGGCCATCATAGAAAGCACTGAGCATATACCAGCGTTGAGGCCAGAAGAATTGTAAGCAGTTCGAGCGCAATGGACGCGTACCAGTTGCCCAGTGCATAGGTGTTCCGGCAGGTAGCCAGAGACGTATACCACCATTGTTGGTATTCGCTTCCTCATCGTGCAGAGGCTTCTCTTCTAAATGCGTATGTGCATCGAGCTGATAGGTAGACCACGAGCCACGTACCATCGAATCATAACTACGACTTTCCACCAAAAATTGCTGTTGCATAGTTCCTCTCCCTTTCATCAAACACCATAGTACGAAAACACTCTTCAATCGTCAAGATTCCCGAAAATAGTCCCATCCAACAGCAACGTCGAGGGATATATGGTCAATGTTCATGTGATACTAAAACTTGGATGTTCGCAAGGAACCAGGGCTCCCGCTGCCTTGATCATTCCCCGAATGCGGCTTCGGGGATGCCCCTCCCATATGACAATGTGATATGTGGGGAGCGGGTGGCCTGGATTAGTTAAGTATGACAACAGCAACGTTGGGCCATGTTGTACAATACATATACGCTCATATACAAGACTTTCACACAGCAAAGATAGGGTAAGAGATACACTTATGCGCTGCCCCAACTGCCAAACCCTTAATCCAATAAACGCGAAGTTTTGCCTGGAATGTGGCAATCGCCTGATTATTTGCCCAAATTGCGGTACTGTCAATCTGCCCGTTGCAAAATTCTGCATCGAATGTGGCACTGCGTTGCAATTGCGTGGTAATACGGATACATCGCTACCCGCGATTACAAATGAACAAACACCACCCACACCGCTTATCACGCCAGAAGAGGTCTTGTTACCAATGGAAGAACGGCGCGTGGTCACGATCATGTTCGCTGATATCATCGGCTCTACTCCAATGGCGGCAGGGATGGACCCGGAAGATATGCGGGCTATCCTGACGGGCTACTTCAATCTGATGACGCAACAGATACGGAAGCACGGGGGCACCGTCGAAAAATATATTGGTGATGCAGTGATGGCAGTCTTCGGGACACCCATCACACACGAAGACGACCCGGACCGCGCCATTCGAGCCGCTCTGGATATGCACGCAGCACTCACGGCCTTTAATGAACAGCGTCAGGTACTCGACACTGACGCTATGCGTCTCCAAATGCGTATTGGTATCAACACGGGTGAAGTGGCAGTGCCAGCGAATGAGCAGCATGCGCGCCAGGATTTTCTGATTACAGGTGATGCGGTAAATGTGGCTGCACGTTTGCAACAGGTCGCCTCACCAGAAACTATTCTCGTGGGCGAGCGTACCTATCTCGCCACACGCGGTGTGTTTGATTTTCGCGCTATTGCTCCCATGCAACTTAAAGGCAAGACGGAACCACTTGCTGCCTATGTCGTACAGGGACTACACAATCAAACACCCACGATCACGCAGCATCCACGCGGCCTTGAGGGGTTGCAAGTCCCGCTGGTTGGACGTTCACTTGAGCTGACTCTGATGCATACCACCTATGCGCGTGTCGTAGCTGAGCGCAATCCACACCTCATCACCATTATTGGTGTACCGGGGATTGGTAAATCGCGGCTGGTGCGCGAATTTGTAGCACGTGAACAAGAGTCGGTCAAAAGCGCAGCCTCGAACGATACGCCACCACGTGTCTTACAAGGGCGTTGTCCACCCTATGGAGAGAGCATTACTTACTGGCCTCTAATCGAAATTTTGCGCTCGTTGCTACAGGTGCAGGAGGATGAAAGCAATGAGACTCTGCAAATGCGCTTTACAACGTTTGTCAATGAAACCCTGGCGAACGCGAAACGTAGTGAGGCAAGCGACGAAATTGTTTCCACAATTCTGCGCAGTATTGGACAAGGTTTGAGCACAAACCCAACAGCTCTCGATGGGCAGAGCACGCGTGAGCGTCCAAAACGTGAGTATCAACGCAGTACACATACACTCAATGGTACCAAGCAAACGCCGACACAGGCACCACTGCTTCGCGCATGGCGTATTCTGCTCGAAGCTCTAGCACAGGTGCAACCACTCATTATCGTGGTTGACGACCTGCAATGGGCCGATGAAGCCCTGCTTGACCTGCTTGAATATCTCACGGAACGCATCGCCACTGTACCCGTCCTCTTTCTTTGTCCCGCTCGTCCCGATTTCTTTGATCGTAGACGCGATTGGGGTGGGGGACAGCGCAATTTTACCACTATTGAACTCGACGCACTTTCGACGGAGGAGAGTAGCGATCTGGTGAATGCCCTGCTCAATACCGACGATCTACCAGAGGTGCTGCGTCATACCATCCTGACGCGTGCCGAGGGCAACCCGTTTTTCGTCGAAGAGATTATCCGTATGTTCATAGATCAGGGACTTCTTGTACGCGAACGTGAAGAGGACGGCGACCTTTGCTGGCGGCTTGGTCATGCGAATGAAACACTCGTAAGCGAGCTAACAACACTCGCTGAACCGCCCGATGACACGCTGCTCAATATGCACTACGTACTACCTCTACCACGCGTCCCTGACACCGTACAAGGCGTACTTGCCGCTCGTGTCGATCTGTTGCATTCACTAGAAAAACTTATTCTGCAACATGCGGCTGTCATTGGACGCACATTCTGGCTCTCCTCACTCGTGGAACTCGCACAGAGCCTATCAGCAGAAACTATCTTGAAAGCACTTGAATCGCTTATGTATCGCGATTTCGTTGTGGAGGATGAGGAGGATATACAGGTCCGCAGCCCCATTGAGGATGATCGCGTCTTTAGCTTTAAACATATCCTGATTCGTGATGTGGTTTATAACAACATTCCGCGTGCGCGCCGTTCACAGGAACACGCACAACTCGCGTTCTGGTTGGAAGAGCATACAGCGTCTAATCAAACAGGCTATATAGAACTCCTGGCGTATCACTATCAGCAAGCACTTATCACGTGGTCAGCGGCAGTGCGTGTCGTCGAAGCGGTCAGCACGCAAGTACGTTCTCCTGAGGACGAGGCCACTATAGTGCGTTTAACGCGACCAGAGTTACGGCGACGCGCTATCAAGTATCTGACGTTAGCAGGCGATCAAGCACTGAACAGTTACTATACACTACGAGCCTTGCAAGCCTACAATGATGCGTTGGATTTGCTACTTGACCACAATGCCGATATTTCAGCACTCGTGTCAATGTACGAAAAATTAGGTGACGCATACTCGCAACGCGGCACACAGGAAGAAGCATGGCAAGCCTACCGTAAAGCACTGCGCTTTGCAACAGGAGAGGGTGTAAACCCTGAAACGGTTGACGTGCTCTACCTCTATGAACGGCTTGCAGAGCTTGCGACACGCTGGTTGGGTGGCTTCGATACGCCCCCAGGCGCAGAAGAGACGCGCAGCTACATTGATGCGGGCCTTCAACTCTTAGATGGAAAAGCATTAAATACAGAACGCGTCGCTTTCCTCACCTATCAAGCCTTCTGGTATATTCGTCAGTTGGAGACCACCACCTACGCACAAAAAGCGGAACTGGCAGAGCAAGCACTTGCAAGTGGACACGAGGCATTACGTCTCGCGGAACAACTAGATAACCCTAGCGCGCTCTCGCTGGCCCTCGATGCCGTCGGTTTTATCTATACCGAATACCACAAGTATAACGAGGCGCAGCAGATACAGCGTCGGCGGCAACAGCTTGAGGACAGGTTGACCGACCGCGAAGAGTTGTACGATCTCTACATCTCGCTCGGCAAAATTCATACGCAGGTCGCCGATTATCCCACCGCTTTGATGTGGTTTGGACGTGCCTGGAATAACGCACAGACAATGGAAAGTCCCTCGCTCCTGCTCACGAGCATGGCATGGCGGATGTGGACATGGCTACAGTGGAATCGCTGGCAAGAAGCACACGAGGTCGCGCTCGATATACTGCGTTTGACTGAGCAATATCAACAAGACGAAAAGCGACAACTCTGGGCGTTAGAGACGTTAGCGATGATTGAGTACCGGCAGGGCAATGCAGAGCAAGGGGATAACTATTCACGACAATATAAGCGTCTGATTGACCAGCAAGAAGAACATGCAGAAAATGAGGCAGCAACGGCAAACACCTTGATACGTATGCGCGATATTTATCTGGCACGCGAGGATTGGGCGCACGCTACCATCGCGTATAAAGAAAAGCTTAGTAGTAGTGAACCACTGCCATCACCAGAGGTACTTACAACGCTAGCAGAACTCATGGTGATAATAGGTGAGGGCGCGGAAGCACAAGAAAACATGTGTGCTCGTGCGATTACTATTGCCGAAGAGTCGGGTGCATGCAAAAGTCTTGCACTCGCGTTTCGTGCGCGGGGTCGCATGTATATAGAGCAACAGAAGTGGGCATTGGCAAAAGACGACCTGTGCCAGGCCCTGCAACGCTGCGAAGCTCTCGATATTCCCTGGGAGCGCGGCATCACACTTTACTATATAGGCATGCTCTACCAACGCCGCGCATCCACCTTCGACAAGGATACGCCAAACAGACGTACTACCGACTTGGAACGTGCGCGCTACCACTTCGAGCAAGCTCTCGGCTTCTTCGAGTCCATGCACGCGGTGCAGAGCATAGAACGCGTGCGGTTGGCGTTGATGCAAGAGAGCAGAACACCTGTATAACTCGTATGAGATGGTGCGGCCTCTGGTATATTCTGCCACTCAAATTTCAATTTTTTGAGGCTTTAATATCCCACTTGTAGATAGGGTTCGCTTCGTTGAGATTATCAGATGTAGAATATCCTTGAATATGATCTTGATCAATAGAGCCATTAAAATCGACTTTGTGATCGCTGAAGTAGCACGTGAGTGTGATACGTTTATCAAAAGTAACGTTTCCTTTAAAATGACAGATAGAGTACTGAGGACGGTCGAAAAGAATTTTACCTATTATATAGCCCTTTGTGTCTTGTGATGTAACAAAAAGTTTCATACCAAATGGAATTTGTTCGTTAAACGTACCCGTACCTGAGTATGTTTGCTGTAGATGTGGATACTGATCGATCCCAAATTTGATTCGTAGTTCTGGTATAGTAAAAATAGCTCCAATAATAGCAACGATAAGGGCTAAGATAGCGATAACATCTATCTTAATGTTTCGTCGTCTTACTCGATGAGAAGTATTTGCATTGAAATTCCTATCCATTTTGAGTAATCTCCTCACAAATAACTGAAAATATGGTAATTACATATCATTAGTTTATAAAAAATTCAATGTATTTCTGTGTATTTTTAATTCATACATTTTTACAGCGTGTTATTACTAAAAGGATGTAATTCAGTATAGATTATTGGAATTTAAATTGTTATGCACTCTCTAACCGTTTATTTAATAGCAGTTCTTCATGAGTCTGCTTGTCAGCCATTAGTTAAATACAGAGTAGAGAGAAACGAAAAACACGATGGTACAATATGATAACAACCAACCAACTGAAAGGCATACGCACAAAGATGGATCAAGAACAACAGGGCAGGGTTGAAGCCAGACTGAAAGAACTTGGACTTGTTTTACCCCAACCTTTTACAGCACCACAAACGGTGAGACTGCCTTTCGCGCAGGTGAGGATACGAGGCAATCGAGCCTATATCTCTGGTCATGGTCCACAGACACCTGATGGTTCGCTTGCAAAACCATTAGGCAAGGTGGGAGCAGATGTCTCACCTGAGGAAGGCTATCATGCGGCTCGGCTCACTGCCCTTTCGATTCTAGGCAGTCTCAAACGCGTACTTGGCGACCTGGACCGTGTGACAGCGTGGTTACGAGTGTTTGGTATGGTTAATTCCGCACCGAGTTTCACACGTCAGCCAGCAGTAATCAATGGATTTTCTGACCTCATCCTCGAACTGTACGGAACCGAAGTCGGACAACATGCCCGCTCCGCTGTAGGCATGGCAGAATTACCTTTCAGCCTTCCCGTTGAAATTGAAGCGGAAGTCGAGATTAATGCTTCATCTCCCATAGAGACGATGCTTGCCACAGTTGGGTAGAGTCCCATACATGGCCCATGTCGGGTGGCGACACGGAGATGTGGATTTGTGAGAGGTTGGCGTTCGCTGCTTGTAGACGTGTACGCATGCTGTTGAGGGCTAGCGTGGGCGTATTATTGGTCTTGCTGATATGTGCGAGCCAGAGCCAGCGCACACCATCGGGCCGCCATGTACGCAGTACGGCGTCGGCGGCTTGCTCATTAGAAAGATGGCCTGTAGGACTGAGAATGCGCTTTTTGAGGTGTTGAGGATAGGGACCACGAATAAGCCGATCTCGATCATGATTGGACTCAAGAATAAGCAGATCAGCATGCTGCATCACGTCAAGCATTGTGGGCGTGACCTCGCCACTATCCGTCACAATACATACGCGACAACCTCCCGCCTTGAGCAGATAGCCACAGGGCGCGATGGCGTCATGTGAGATAGGAAATGAGGTTATCTCGATATCGCCGACACTCCTTTGTGATCCAACAGGAAGCGCGAGTATTGCTTCCTCGTTTAAAGCAGAGGAAGGTTCAGCGTCAGTAGAGGAGAGCGTGTTCAGAGTCAGGTTGCTAGAGTCAGTATGCCACGTACCATAGCGTGCGCTCTCTTGTACAGCCTTATAGGTTCGAGGGTCCGCAATCGCGGGAACACCATAACGTTTTGTCAGTGTGGAAACACCAACACTGTGATCGCTATGTTCATGCGTCAACAAGACGCCTTGTAAGTCTGAGGGAGAGATGTTCAATTTTCGTAAGCGGTCAGTGAGTACACGACCTGTTAAGCCTGCATCTACCAGAAGTTTTGTACGCCCCTGTGGACCTGCCTCGACGAATAATGCGTTTCCGCTACTACCGCTACCAAGAGATACTACTCGCATACTTATTATGTTTCCCGTAATCGAAGTAAAGTTTGTGCATTGTCGCCTAACACCTTCACTACCGTCTCCGCGTCTATGCCAGCTTGCCGAATGTGCGTAATAACACGCTGTTGCGATAATAAACCGTAATCACTGGCAAACAAAATACGGTTAGCATTCACCAACTGCGTAGCAATAGGAAAAATGCTATCGTGGTAGAGATAGGGTGTTGCAGCCGTATCATACCACACATTGGTAGTGACACGCTGTATCTCTGGCATCAAATTATAGAAGGGCAAACCTCCTCCCCAATGTGCTGCGATAAAAAGAACATCAGGAAATGCTGTCAGGAATGCCACAATATCCGCCAGCGAAACATCGCCCTTGCCTGGGTAGATGTGACCAACAGGCTCGCTACAATGGGATAGAACCAGCAAGCGGTGACGGCGTACAACATCCATAAGAGGAGTGAGTAACGCGATATCACTGAGTTTATAACCCTGTCCATGTGGCATCAATTCGCCCACGCCAATCATACCCGCCTGCGCGCAACGTTCCAGCTCATAAACAGCACGACTCCCCACTATTGGTTGTATTACCGTCAAGCCACGAAGACGCGTAGGATAACGTTGTACAGCGTCAAGAACGTAGTTGTTTGTCTCCTCTATCAATCCGGCATCACGCCAACCGAAGGAACACGTAAAAGAAATATCGACGCCTGACCTATCCATTTCCGCGATCAGGTCTTCTACAGTCGCCATACGCGCACGAGGATTACGATAAAGCATATCGAACCACGGATCACGAGCGCAATACTGCTCACGATGCATGACGATATCAGGCGGAAATATGTGTGTGTGAACGTCGATAATCATAACAGCATTCCTAACAGCAGGGACCGATTATGCAGAATAACGAAATAGTATAGTAACAAGGACCACGGACGCCCACAAGGGGATCGGTGGGGATCAGGGCACCCGCAAGGGCATGCCCTTGCCGCAACAGAAACGTCTTTTTGCCCTTACGTTAACACCTGTGGGGTCGCCCCTTGGGGCGTCCGTGGATTCCCAAACGATTTTTTCAAACAGCACAATCGATCCCTACAGACAAGAGACAACAAAAAAGAGTCCGCATTATTATATTTCATGCGAACTCTTTTTGTCAGCGATATGACGTGTCTGAACGTTGCCTGAAGAGAAATAGACTACCT
>CAZZVE010000079.1:0-21790 GCA_964657325.1 uncultured Ktedonobacterales bacterium | reverse complement strand
AGCCTTTCTCTATGTGTATGCCACAAACATTTTATTCAGGACCCACAGAGCGCAATTTCTTGCGCAGGCCAGCACGCCTTTTCGTTTCAAGCCGACGTGTACGGCTGGCAGTTGTTGGGCGTGTTGGTCTGCGCGGCGTCTCGACCCGTTGCATGTCTTCAAGACGCTCCGCCATACGCTCAAAGGCAGCTTCACGATTGGCGTGCTGTGAACGTCGCTCCACCGCCGTTACGGTAATACCACTAGGACGATGGTGCAGACGTACTCCCGTTTCAACCTTGTTGCGGTGCTGTCCCCCTGGTCCGCTAGCGATAAAAAATTCTACGTCACTGTCCCGCTCTAGCGATTCGCGGTCAGTCGGATATATCTCAGTCACAAATACTTCCTTTAGAAAATAGAGCAAGGGCACCCACAGCCTTTATCATTCCCCGAATGCGGCCTCAGGGATGCCCCTCCCATACCACATACGTGATGCACGTCTATGGGAGGGGCATCCCCTTGCGGGTGCCCTTATCCCCATATCACTACTCTCACTACTATACACGATATCTATGCAGAGAGATAGATGATACTAAAACAACAAGCGGACAACAAAAATTCCAAAAAGGTATACTAGGATTGCGAACACTGTCAAGCAGTTACAAGGAGCAATCACTACCATGACAACGCATACAACGCCTTTCGCCTCAACACTCCCTGGTCACTACTACTATGACCCCAGGCTCTACGAACAAGAACAGCAGCGTATCTTCTCTCAATTATGGTTTTGCGCAGGACACACCTCAGCCTTGACTGAAGCTGGGGCATACCAAACGATAATGTTGAGTGGAGAAAGTGTGCTTATAGTGCGTCATAGTGATGGGACGCTCCGCGCCTATCTTAACGTCTGTCGTCATAGAGGTGCTCGCTTATGTACAGAGGAAATGGGACGATTGAAAGGGTCCATTCAATGTCGTTATCACGCCTGGACCTATGGACTTGATGGACGACTTCTTGGAGCACCAAACATTCTCACACATGAACAATTTGATCGTGCCGCTTATAGTCTTCATCCAGTAAAGCTTGAGGTGTGGGAAGGGCTTATCTGGCTCAATCTCGCGGATGACCCTCTGCCTTTAGAGGCGCAAGTACGCCCACCCATTATAGAACGCTTCGGAAACTATGCACCGTTCGCGGGCTATGATCTTGGGAGTCTCGTAATTGGCAAGACACTCACCTACGACGTGCAAGCGAATTGGAAGATCGTTATCGAGAACTTCATGGAGTGCTATCATTGTGGTCCAATGCATCCCGAATTTTGCCATTTACTTCCAGGTTTCCGCACTGGCTCAATCTACGAAGGCGACGAAGCCGCAACGCTTGCCACTTCCGCGCAGGCATTTTCCATGACAGGTAAGGCCAGTCGTCCTCCGCTCAAGAATCTTTTGCCAGGCGATGAACGCCACTACTACGGCATCGTCATCAATCCCAATGTGTTACTCAACCTTCTGCCCGACCACATCGTCTTCCACACGGTTGAACCACAAGGGCCAGAGCGCACTCGTGTCACATGCTACTGGCTATTCGATGCCGATGAAGCAACGCAGCCCAATTTCAACCCAATGGATGCCGTTGAGCTATTTGATCTCGTCAACCGTCAAGATTGGGAAGTATGCGAGTTGACACAACTGGGGATGCACTCAAAAGCCTTTGTGAACGGTGGTATTTATATCCCCGCCGAACAGCATATCCGTGCCTTCGCCGATTTCGTACGAGCACAACTTGCATAAACACTATACCAATGGCTAGTTGTCAATACATGATGATACGTTGTAAATTTGGTGTATGTTGTAGCAAGGGCACCCGCAAGGGGATGCCCTCCTATATAGAAATATATGTATGGGTATATTCGTCGTATGGGAGGGGTGTCGTCCCCTTGCGGGTGCCCTTGTAGTAATGTCACACAAGGATTGTATAGTGAGTGAAGAATTTACCACCAACCCTGAACATCAGCAAACGCTACTCGTGCTAGGTGCTGGACCAAAAGCTATAGCTATCGCGGCGAAACGCGCGATTCTTGCCAAACTGGGTTATAACGTGCCACGCGTCGTCATTGTTGATCGTCAAGGCATAGCAGCTCATTGGTCTGGTGCGTTTGGTTTTACCGATGGCAGGCAACTACTCGGCACACGTCCAGAGAAAGACATTGGTTACCCCTACGCCTCGACCTGCTGGGACACAGGCGAGCTAAACAGAAAAATCAATAAAGAGATGTTGTTACTCTCCTGGCATAGCTATCTCATAGATAGTGGTGGCAGATATTCGGATTGGGTGGATCGCGGTAGAGGTCGTCCTCCACATGGCGAATGGTCACGCTATATCCAGTGGGTAGCATCGAAAATTCAGCCAGAGATTCACATAGCCGAGGTGCGGGGTATCAGCAGCACAAGACATGCTCACTGGCAACTTTCATGCGTGCCAACAGGCGGTACAGCACCATTTACACTTGACGGTGACGGACTCGTCATTACAGGTCCCGGTGTCGCGCTAACTATTCCAGGACAACCAGAGCACCATCCACGTATTATGGATGGGGGTTCGTTCTGGACACACGTAGATGAATTTGATCTCATGCGTACCACACTTAAAAAGCCGTTGAACATTGGCATTATCGGCATTGGTGAGACAGCCGCCGCGATTATCCTTGCACTGCTCGACGCGCTCAAAGACAAAGCGTTTATCGAGGTCATCAGTCCCTATGGTGTGCTTTACTCACGTGACGAAGGTTTCGAGGAAAACAAACTCTTTTCCGATCCCGATGGACGTTCAGCAAGCCTTTATGGAAATCATCACCATGCCGCGAACTGGCTCCTTCTCAGCGAAGAGGATCGGCGTGAGTTTGTTCGCCGCACGGACCGAGGCGTGTTTTCACTACATGCGATGGAAGAGATCAACCAGGCGGAAAATGTACGCTCCGTTGGCGGCACAGCACAAAAAATACAGGCGTTAGACGACAGCGTAGCGATAGACATCAAGTATGGGGATGCGATGCAACGTGATGAGTACGATTACGTTATTGTTGCCCGTGGCTTCGACCCCTTATGGTTTACTCCGCTCCTTGACGCACACACACACGAACGCCTTGCTACCATGTCTGAATCTCTGGATAGACGTGTCCTGGAGAGTTCAATTGGTGAAGATTTGGCTATACGCAATTTCGCACCTCATCTTCACCTACCTATGCTCGCGGGTGTGTCACAAGGCCCTGGCTTTCCTAATCTGAGTTGTCTTGGATTACTCTCTGACCGCATTCTCTCGTCATATTATGTAGACGTAGTTTCTCGTTGAACCAGAGACCAGGGCACCCGCAAGGGGATGCCCTGGTTTTAGGTGCTATCTGTGTCTACCATTTGTCCCAGTGCAGTACGGTATCTAACGGTTCACGCTGTGCGGGCTTGAAGTCTGTCCCGATGGTATAGGCAACGGGTAGCAATGAAGTCTGCGTGATCTTCTCGTAGGGAATACCTATAATTTCAGCTACCTCTTTTTCATAAGGCAAATGTAATGTTGTCCAGGCCGAACCTAAGCCACGAGCGCGCGCAGCAAGCATAAAGCTCCACGCAGCAGGTAGAATCGATCCCCAGGAACCCGCTTGCCCTTCTATCGAAGGTATCTTTTCCAATCTCCCAGCCAGGCACGGAATGACAAATACAGGAACCTCGTGAAAGTGTTCCGCGAGATAATCAGATGAATCAACAACACGTTTCATCACCTGCACGCGTGGCGAGTCTGGCGCAAGCTTGCTGACTGGTGAGGGCATACTTCGATAGGCAGCAAATGATTTGCGGTACAACTCCGCGATAGCAAACTTTTTTTCTGCATCGGTCACAACTACAAAATGCCAACGCTGGCTATTGCTTCCCGTTGGTGCCTGTAACGCGAGTTCCAGACACTCTCGAATCACCTCAGGCTCAACAGGTCGAGTCAGATCAAGACGCTTACGTACCGAACGCGTCGTTGCTAACAATTCATCCAACGTCAGGTCTAAAAGAGGCATCATATTCTCCTTGAAATATCACATGTATGTAACGATAGCGATATTGTACCTCTACAACACTTGACACTACAAATCCTGTCCACCAGGACATGGAACGTTACTTTCGGTTTCTACACATTGAAACCTCACCTCATCCTTTTCCGTACTTGTCAAAGAGACGTATACTACTTTGGACGAGGAGTTACAACATGCATTGCGAGAACGCGTATTTAGTGATTAACCCCAGAGCTGGGCAAGACATGACGAAACTGACGGATGTTTTTACTATTCTATCAGCGGCAGAATGGGATGTTGATAACGCATTGGTTGAGTATGGAGGTCATGCTCAAGCGTTGGCAGCGAAGGCAGCCAAACGCGAGTATGATGTGATTATTGGGCATGGTGGTGATGGCACAACAAATGAGTTAGTGAATGCCGTCATGCAAAGTAAAAAGCGTAAAAGTGTCGTCGCGGTTCTTCCTGGTGGTACTGCCAATCAATGGCCTCATGAAATTGGCATGCCTATTGATCCTATTCAAGCCGCTCTCATGCTTATTAATAGCGATGTGCGTAAAGTCGATGTTGGACGCATGACGGTTCAACATATTACGTTTCCCGATGCTGTTCGCGCTGAACAAGCAACACAAGAACAAGCAAAGGGCAAAAAACAGAAAAAGGAAGATAGCCTCGAACACTTTTTTTTGCTTACTGCCGGTCTCGGTATAGATGCCTCGGTCATCAGCCACACCTCGAAATCTCTCAAAGAGCGTATCGGTAGTCTCGCATTTGATGTCGCTGCCTCCAAAGAACTTCCCATGCAACATCCCTTTGCGGTAGAGATATGTGAAGTTGATGATGAGCAAGCACCAAAGACGCTCTGGCAAGGCGAGGCCCTACAGATAGTTCTTGGCAACACCCGTCTGTATGGTGATGCTATAGACTTAACTCCAAATGCCTATGTTGACGATGGCCTACTCGATATTTGCATTATCACCGCCAATAGCCCATTCACCAAACTACAGCAAATGGCTTCGCTCGTGCTACAACACAAACCAGATAGCAACTCGACAACCTATGTGCAGGGAAGACACTTCACTCTCACACTACCCGCATCAATAGAGTTACAGTTAGATGGTAGTGCTCTGGAACTCTCCGATTGTCTTAGCCAACAGGATGCCGAGGCGTTGAAACAGGTAGAAGACCTGGCAAAAGTCACTGTGACATACCGCTTCGATGTACTACAGCAAGCACTTCAAGTAGCGATTCCACATACCTATGATAATACGCTTTTCACTAACGCACCTCATGCACACGAAGAACATGCAACAGAAACAACAGCTAAGGATGAAAAGGCGAGTGAAGTTGCACAACATATTTCACAAGAGCAACTTGATGCGCTGCTTAAACAAAGCAAGTCGGTTACTGTCGCAGGTACAACGCCCAATCCAGAAAAGCAGTATACGTACATTATCGCAGGCACGACACGTAAACAGAGTACAGGCGATATAAAACCTGTAGCACTTCAAGTCACAACGGAAACAAAAACATATCAGCGTACAGGTGAAGCTGTAGAAGTTGCGGCTATCGAAACGCTACAACCAGGAGCAATAGTTGCTGTCGTTGGCAAGGAGAACAAACATGGTGTGATTCAAGCTGACACCATTCTCTACTCCTAAGCTGCTTTCTCCTATATACTTTCACTGATCAAGTTTTCTTCTATTCATCAACGAACGACCTCTAGGATGATTACCCCTGTGGAACCATCCGAATCGTCGTGCCATTCTCAGGCCAAAGAGAAGAGCACTCAATGTAAACACTAATAACATGTGAGAATGTGAAAATCTCTAATTCTCACATGTTAATACAGAAGCGAACTTAATAGCCACGCTTCTTATCTACAACGTTATACAGAGGTTGACCCGCGAGATAGCGACGTAGATTTTCTTCAAAGATGGTGGCGGCACGTTCGTTGTAGTGTGGTGTGACGCCCGAATCGTGAGGACTCATCAGTACGTTTGGTAAGTTCCAAAGTGGGGAGGTTGCAGGCAACGGCTCTTGTTGAAAGACATCAAGCGCGGCACCTGCTATGTGTTTCTGCTGCAACGCGTCGATCAGCGCAGCTTCATCACACACATCACCTCGTGCGATGTTGACGAAAAATGCGCTGTTCTTCATTGCCTGGAACGCATCCGCATTGAACATCGCTTTTGTCTCCTTCGTCAATGGAACAGCGGCAACGACCACATCACACTCTTGCAGCATTGAGTGTAACTGATCAAATGTATAATACGTTTCAGGCAACGTACCTTCTAAATCACCAACATTTGGAAACTGATAGCCTGTATCTTTATGATTATTGCTATGTTGCATCGCCAATATCCGCATACCGTATGCTTGTGCTAACCGTGCTATTTGTCGTCCAATACTTCCATAGCCAACAATCCCAATCGTTTTCCCATGCAGTTCATCAATAGAAGACTCGGTGCTTTCTTTATCTTTACCCCACTCTTTGCCCTCTTTCCAGGTAAAAAGTTGTGGAAGCCGACGATACCATGCCTGCGTCATGGCGAATACGTACTCAGCGATATTGATTGCATGCACACCACTTGCAGTCGTAATCATGACCTCGGACTGGAAAAGAGGATTACCTACAAGCCGATCAGCACCAGCAGAGTAGAGTTGTATCCAGCGTAGATGTGGTGCTTGCTCTAACGTTGGCATCTTCCAGGGGAAACCGTAGAAAACTTCTACCTCTTGCCATAGTGAATCCTCTGAAGGTAACGAAGGTGAATGTTCTATCGTTAAATCGGATGAGACACGTTTCAAACGCTCCACCCATTCTTGCTCAATCGGGGCCGAAACCAGGACTACACGCGCCATATGTGGTATAACTCCTCTTGTTTTCTATGAGTATAACATAACAGGATGGCATATGGCAGAAATCAAGCGGTCTGAGACCGCTTGATTTCTGCCATATGCCATCCTGTTATTATTCCTCTGTTAAGAGGACAACCTTTCCCATCACCTTGCGTTGCATCATGTCGTTGAGTGCGTGCGCGGCGTCCTTGAGAGAATAGGTAGCAGAAACCAGAGGTTGAATTTTTCCCTGCTGAAACCATGTGAGCAGTTCTTGCAAGTTCTGCTGATTGCGCTGAGGACTCCGTGCCACAAAAGCACCCCAGAAGACGCCGACAATCGCACATCCCTTGAGCAATGTTAGATTGAGCGGAATACGTGGAATATCGCCAGCCGCGAAGCCAACTACAAGGTAACGACCCTCCCACGCAGTGTTGCGTAGAGCGATCTCCGAATAGTTGCCGCCAACGGGATCATAAACCACATTAACGCCATTTCCCTTCGTTAATGCCTTCAAACGTTCTTTCAGGTCTTCAGTGCTGTAGTTAATGACCTCATCAGCACCATGCTCTTTACAGACAGCAAGCTTCTCATCAGTAGAGGCGGCAGCGATGACCCGCGCGCCCATGACCTTCGCAATCTCGATAGCGGCAAGTCCAACACCACCTGCGGCACCTAGTACGAGTAACGTCTCTCCTGGCTGAAGCCGCGCACGGTCCTTTAGCGCATGATACGATGTGCCATAGGTCATGACGAAAGCTGATGCGGTTGTAAAGTTCATGCCCTCAGGAATTGGAATAAGGTTCGAGGCATCTGCAACAACTTCTTCCGCGAACCCACCCCAACCCGTAGACGCAATTACACGACTTCCAACTCGCACACCCTCGACACCTTCGCCAATCGACTTGACAATGCCTGCGACCTCGCCTCCGGGCGAAAAAGGCATATCGGGCTTGAACTGATATTTACCCTGAATGATGAGCGTATCAGGAAAATTGACGCCACATGCCTTTACGTCGAGCACGACCTGCCCCTTTGCAGGTGTCAGTGCTGCCACATCCTCAAGCACAAGGTGCTCCGGTGGTCCGTAAGCTTTACACAATACCGCCTTCATGACAACCTCCTGCGTTGGCTATTGCTTCTCACGATTACGAAACGCTGTAATCTCGTCACAGTGGCGCTGTATATTGGCACTGATGCTACGAATAAAATCACTCAGGCTGCGGTCTTCGCCATACCAAGGTAAAGTACCTTTTTTCTCAAGTGTCCCGGCAGGAATACGAGCAAGTAGTCCTGTTGTATCTGTCTGAACCTCTTGATATTCATCAATAACCTGTTGCGCCGTAGAGTTGCTTCGCGCGCTCACTTCTTCCTTGTTGAAATCATCATTGTGTTGAATATAGCGTGATACGTAAGCTGTTTCAGGTGTATTTTCCGTAAAGGAGCGTAAGACATCTTCTAGAACATGTTCATAGGACGCAAGATGCGCGATAATGTCTTTTACCGTCCAACTATTTTCGGTTATAGGAACATCCCATTCAAGTTCGGGTAGGTTGTCAAGAGTTTGGATGACCTGTAAATGGGCATTTTCTAATTCTTCTGCTACATTCATACGAATTCCCTTCTTTCTACGATGACAGCTTCTACAAACCTCATTGGTTGCTACACGTTCTGTTCTCAAACGTGCTACAAACGGTAGTATAGCACTCACACACTACCGTAAGCTATACGAGAACAATTGCAGAGTGTCCAAACTCTTGAGTAGAAACGTATACATTATGACACTATTTCCATCGGCATGATGCTGACATACTCTATACTCTCAGGAGGAAGAAAAATGCAACAAAAACAAACTATCAATACTATCTGGCAGGGCGCAACCGCAGGCGTTATCGCCACAATTCCAATGACTATTTTTATGTTGAGTACGCAACGCTTTTTACCTAAAGGACAGCGTTATGATTTGCCACCAGAGATTATCACGAAAGAGCTAGCAGGGCGAGCACACATCAGACAGCATATGAACAAAGCTCAAATACTTGCCGCGACCACTGTTTCACACTTCGGCTACGGCGCAACAATGGGTGTACTTTACAGCATTATAGGACGCCGCTTACCTCTTACATCCAGCCTAAAGGGAATGCTATTCGGTTTTCTCGTTTGGATTGCAAGCTATCAGGCATTGTTACCCTTGCTTGGCTTTTCCGAGTCATCGCAACGTGAAACAACACGACGGAATATAATGATGATTGCCGCTCACATTGTCTGGGGAGTTGTTACAGGTGTTGCAACAAAGGTGTTATCGTAGCATTACGTTATAGACCATGCATCTTTCCTTAAAAATGCGTTCGGAGGTCGCTAAAACGGGAGAGTTGGAGCAGTTGCCCTGTGCCGACGTTTTGCACCTCCTCATGTTCCAGATGCCATGTGTGCGGATGAGGAACATAGACAGCGTTCAGACCAACTGCTAACGCGGGATTGATATCCGAGCGGGGCGAATTGCCAATCATCCAGGTCAGCGTTGGCTCGACCTGCAATTCTTGCACGAGTTTCTGATATGTAGCAACATCCTTTTCCTCGACAATTGTGACTCGTGAAAAGTACTGTTCGATGCCTGAACGCTCGACCTTTAGCTTCTGTTCCTCAACTGCGCCTTTTGTGAGCAGCATAAGCTCGTGACGCGGCAATAAGTAGTCGAGCGTCTCTTTGACTCCATCAAGCAACTGTAAAGGTTGGTGAAGAATGCGCTCCCCAAACTGGCGGACCTGTTGCACATCCTCTTCTCTCACATCAGTTTCGGCGACACGTCCATACGTCTCGACCAGACTCTTTGTAAAATTTACCGAACCGTAGCCCATCACCTGTTCCACTCCATCCAGGACACGGCGTATCTCCTCAGAAGAAAGAGTGGAGTGGTTGAGAAAGGCAATAAAGTCATGAGTAGCCTGCTCAAAATAAATATTGTTTTCCCACAGCGTATCGTCCGCATCTATCAATAAATGGTTTCGCATTTCGCCTCCTTTTCGTAAACATCATACAACCAACGCATCCATTCTATTTTATTTGTTTCTTGACAAGCAAGTCCCCCAGATGCTACAGTTTGAGCATCAGCAAACACGGTAGCTAGGGTTCCGCTCATTTGTTTGAGGACTGGACCGAGCGCTACAGACTGTCACATGATGGCGGGCACCTGGAGGACGAAAAAGCCAGAGGGGAGAGCTTGAGGTATCTTGTTATGCCTCTTTCTCTCCATTTTTGTGCTTTAATGCACTGAAAGGGTCTTTCCTCATGACTACACTTGCAATTGGACTTGTCCTTCTTTCAGCGGTTCTTCACGCTACTTGGAACCTCCTCGCGAAACGGGTACAGGGCAATGCCTCCTTTATATGGTTCTATGATGTTCTTGCAATTGGAATTTTCGCTCCCTTTGTTTTTCTGTTCATTTTGTTCTCCCATACATCCTTTTCAGGCTGGTCATGGCTATTTATTCTCGTCAGTGGGCTTTTGGAACTGGCGTATTTTCTCCTCCTACAACGAGGATATCGCGTTGGCGACCTTTCGCTCGTTTATCCTTTAGCAAGGGGAACAGGACCATTGCTCGCAACAATCTTTGCCATCTTGATTTTGAAGGAACAGCATACCGTTTTAAGCTTATTTGGAACAGGATGTATCGTGAGCGGAGTTTTCTTCATTGCATGGAGGCCACGACGCCTGCGTGATACTCGCTCTCGTCTTGCATTGCTCTATGGGATACTGACTGGATGTTGTATCGCAGCTTATACGTTATGGGATAAAGAGGCTCTTAGCATTGGACATCTCGCGCCTCTTGTCTTATACTACGGCACCATCTGTGTACGGATTCCTGCTTTGACACCATTCGCGCTACGTCACTGGCAAGAGGTCCACACTCATTGGCGTATTCATCGCCTTGAAGGAGTTGGCATTGCTGTTCTAAGTGCAATCTCCTATATTCTTGTATTGACCGCCTTAGCGTTTACTCCTGTCAGCTTCATCGCGCCATTTCGAGAAGTAAGCGTCCTTCTTGGTATCGTGCTAGGAACACGGGTGCTTGCGGAAGGAGAGACAAAACGTCGGCTTCTTGCCGCAAGCATCATCATTGTGGGAATTGTTGCTCTGGCATTATAGTAGAGATGTATCATGCGAAAGAGCATTTGGTACATTTTTATACAGGTACTGCTACATCGTCTATCAGGCGTCGAAGCTTTGCTTCAGTATCTGTTCCAGGCAGTGGCGTATAAATCATCACTTTTTGATCGGGGGCAGATGGAACCTGTAGTGTTGTATGCTCGAACATCAAGCGTCCCACAAGCGGATGCTCTATATCTTTCCGTATGTCGCTTGTACCACGCACATCGTGGCGTGACCACCATAAACGAAATTCAGGACTGACATGTTGCAAATCGGCGATTAAGTGTTTGAAGGTGTCATCTTCGGCATAGCGCACACTATCAGCACGGAACTCGGCGAGTATCCTCGGTGTTATTTGCTCCCATTGCGGATTAAGTAGCCGTCGTTCTGGATCGGTAAAAATACGCCATATAATGTTGTGATCATATGGTGCCGATATCTTCGATGGTGAGAATATACACTCGGCAGCAGTATTCCAGGCAAGATAATCCCAACGCCGTCCCATGACGTAAGCTGGATGTGGATCGAGTGCATTCAGCACACGCCGTAGCGCAGGACTTACCTCCTCATTAAGTGGTCGTAGTAGCGCGAGATATTGCTGATCAGCAAGCAAAAAAAGATGCTGTCGCTCATCAGGTGTAAGTCGTAAAGCGGTAGCGATGCTATGCAGTATCTCTATTGAAGGACGAATATCGCGCCCCTGTTCCAGCAGCGTATACCATGACACACCCACGTTTGCGACTTGTGCTACCTCTTCACGCCGTAATCCTGGGGTGCGGCGCCGCCCGCCCTCTGGCAACCCAACATCTGATGGTGTAAGACGTGCCCGACGTATCCGTAAAAATTCTGCAAGAGCCTGTCTTCTTAGTCTATCAGTCATATCACCTCCTCATCCTTATCCTGATACTCTCAATCATATGCTAGTTTAGCACTGGTTTTACGATGCTATTTCTGCCATACTTAGTAGCATATCACGATTGAGTGAGTATTGCCGACCCAGTTAGAAAGTGAAAGTGTACATGACAACTTCTTCTCACAGTGAAAATACGCACCTTCCCGCCGCAGTCGCTGGCACGGTTACATTAGGAAACGACAATATTGTTAATCGCGTTGGCTTCGGAACGATGCGCCTACCAGGACCAGGAATATGGGGTGAGCCGAGTAATCCGACAGAAGCTAAAGCTGTATTGCGACGAGCCGTCGATCTCGGCGTTAACTTCATTGATACCGCCGCCTACTATGGTCCTGAGGTGGCTAATCGTCTCATTGCCGAAACGCTCTATCCTTATGCCGATGACCTTGTGATTGCGACGAAGATAGGGGCAGTACGAGGCGCGGACAAAAGTTGGAACCCTGCTATGGACCCGAAAAGCTTGCGGGTAGCCTGCGAAGACAACTTGCGTCAGTTGCGTCTTGAACAACTACATCTGGTCCATTGTCGCTACATGGGGCCAGAGGTTCCATTTGCTGACTCGGTTGCAACACTCGCAGAGCTACAACGCGAGGGGAAAATTCGGCATATCGGCGTGAGCAACATCAACTTGCAACAACTCACCGAGGCTCAAGCTATTACGACCATCGTGTCAGTTCAGAACCAATATAATCTGGTGCAGCGTGATGAGGAAGAACTTGTCAATACCTGCACTCAGCAAAGCATCGTTTTCACGCCTTTTTTTCCGTTAGCGATAGGAAAACTCGGACAAGGGCAAGGTACGCTAGCAACACTGGCAGAACGCTATTCCGTCACACCTGCACAAATCGCGCTTGCATGGTTACTTGCACGCTCACCAATCATGTTACCAATCCCTGGTACCACTTCTGTCAAGCACTTGGAAGAAAATATTGCCGCCGCCGCAATCCATCTTACCGACGCTGAGATTGAGGAACTTGAACGTGTGTAACGAATGGCATCCTCCTGCTTTCAACAGGAGATTTTCGAGGTAAGAACGGCTGTAGAGGCTTTCATTCACTACGCCTCTACAGCCGTTTCATCTCTTAAAAAATCTATTATCAAAAACGAATTTTTGTTTCCCTACCGCTCTTGCTGTTCCAACGCGAAGCCCCTATAAGCCGCTCCCTGTAACCCTACTTTGGAATTGAGAATCACGTGTACAGGCATTGGCTTCAATGCCTCCGCCAAACGTCCCTTATCCAAAAATGTCTTCATAAAGAACTCTTCCTGTAGAAATGGTAATACATGTCGTGGAATGCCACCACCAATATAGAGACCACCCGTAGAGAGTATTTTGAGGGCGAGATTGCCAGCTTCGGCAGCGAGAATTGAGACAAAGGTTTTGACCGTTGCGAGACATAAAGGATCAGGTGAAGTCTTATCGAGTGCAGCTTGCGCTATCACAGCATTTGGGTCTTTTGCTTGCGCTAATTGCTCTGTTAGCCAGGAGGGTTCGGGCGCATAGTTGCTCTCTTTGAGATATGCATAGATATTGGGCATACCACGACCAGAGCAGACCCATTCGTAGCTGACATGCTCTAAACGCGGTTGCAGATAACGTAGTAGTCCAATCTGTAATTCATCTGTTGGCGCGAAATCGGCATGTCCGCCCTCGGACCTATGGGCGATATAGTTTTGACCACCCCACGTCAAAAATGCCTCGCCTAATCCTGTGCCGGGGGCGATCACGGCAAGTGGTCCATTCGTCACCGATTGACCACGATTGAGTGTTGCTAGATCAGAGGCTGGCAGAAATGGGACGGCAGAAGCAATAGATTCTAGATCATTCATTAATAGTACTGATTTCAGGTTGAGATCATCCTTCAGTTTTTCTGCCTCAACAATCCACGGTAGATTTGTAATAGTCGCCTTGTCATCTACCACGGGGCCTGCAACCCCAAAAGCAGCACGGTCTACCTGTACCTTATGCTTATCAAGAAATTCCCGTACAATCTCTTCTAATCCCTTATACTGTTTGCTTGGAAAAAGATCATTTGCCACAGGTGTTGCTAATGCGGTTACAGACGCATACACTGCAAGTTCTGTCTTCGTTCCGCCAATATCACCAACGAGAAGCATATAATTGCTCTCCTTTACTTCATTGTCCAGCATCATAAAACATAATCATGTTCCCTCTTATTGTACCCATATTTATGTAGACATTTCCATATGTCGTGCGAATAGTCAATACATGAACACTCTTCCAGATGATAGAATAGAGCAGAAAGGTCAGAACGCATGCAGGTTATGCCTTCCTCACAAACATAGACCGTCATTCACGATAGAGGAGATGTATTATGGCAACTCATCCCTTAAAGCTGGGATATAAGGCTTCAGCTGAACAGTTTGGTCCGCGACAACTGATCGACTTTTCGGTTGAGGCAGAGGAAACTGGCTTCGATAGCGTGTGGATTAGCGACCACTTTCAACCGTGGCGACATACAAATGGACATGCACCATCCGCGCTTGTCTGGCTGGGAGCCGTAGGTGAACGCACAAAGCGCATCGAACTTGGCACCAGCGTCCTCACGCCAACGTTTCGCTATCCGCCAGCAGTTATCGCACAGGCGTTTGGTACGTTAGGCGTGCTCAACCCTGGACGCATCATTCTCGGTGTTGGATCGGGCGAATCGCTGAACGAGGTCGCCGTCACAGCAGCAGAATGGCCTCCCGCCAAAGAGCGTTTAGCACGACTACGCGAGGCCGTCGCGCTGATTAAGAAACTTTGGACAGAAGACCTTGTGACCTTCGATGGCGAGTATTATCATACGCGCAACGCCACCATCTATGATAAACCCAAGCAGCCTGTGCCTATCTATATTGGCGCAGGAGGTCCTGTCGCGGCGAAGTTCGCGGGCAGAGCGGGTGATGGCTTCATTTGCACATCGGGTAAAGGTGACGCGCTCTATCGTGACCAGTTGCTACCAGCCGTAGAAGAGGGAGCGAAGGCGGCAGGCAAAGACCCTTCGACAATCGAGCGTACCATCGAAATCAAGGTTTCGTTCGATACTGACCATGACCGCGCGATGGCGGATACACGCATCTGGTCAGCCCTTGCTCTGCCCGCCGAAGACAAGGCCGATATCCACGACGCACGCGAAATGGAGCGTCGCGCCGAGTCCGTTGCGGACCAAGCCTACAAACGCTGGCTCGTCTCTAGCGACCCCGAAGAGCATATCGAGCAGATTCGCCCGTATATCGAACTCGGCTTTACCAACCTGATCTTCCACGCACCCGGCGACGATCAGTCCCGCTTCCTACAACTCTACTCAAAAGAGATTCTTCCTCGCATTCGGCAGCGTTGGGGATAGCTACGCCTTGAGTGGAGCATGACAGGGGCAAGCCCTGTCACTACTATACATGTATTTGTGGGGCAAGCCATGCAGTATAGTAGTGACAGGGCTTGCCCCTGTCATGTCTCACACTGCTACATTGTTCGTACTTCCTATCCATTCACATTACAGCCACTACCAAGCCCAAAGATACTATTCACAGTAGGCTGTATAGTGTTGCAGTTGGGCACAATCACACTTTGATTTGCTTGTAGCGAGGGGTCATAAATGTTTTGATAGCTGCCAAAATTATGATCGCCCTGTCCTGGTCCCAGCGTGATATGCTGTATGGCTGAGTCGGGCAGGGTGCGCCCAAAGTTGGCGAAGGCAATCATTTCCTGCTCGCTCAGGTCCGTATAGACCTGACCCTTCAGGTCCTTAAACAGTGACGACAAATTGCCCAGGATACTGTTGACGGTAAGCTTTTTCTTGAGCGCGCTCAGTATTTGCTGTTGACGCTGTGTACGTCCGATGTCACCAACGAGGTCGGCATGGCGTGAGCGGACGTAATCCAACGCCTCTTCGCCACTTAAATGTTGAGGACCGGGCGCAAGCAAAAGACGTTGCAGCGCATAAGGGTCATTCGGGTTACTGCCACTCCCCGTATCATCTGGATAGTTATCATCTACGATAGGGTGCGTTACGTCGATATCAATGCCACCAAGTGTATTAATGACATTAGCAAAGCCTGCCAAACCTACCCATGCATAACGATCTATTGTGATACCGTAATCCTTCTCGACGGTTAGACGCGCGAGACGCACACCATTATCAAAACTATTACCGTTGGTCGCACCAAGCAGAAACGCTTGATCGAGTTTGTGCATCTGGCCCCGGTCAGGAATGTTGACCCACGAGTCGCGCGGAATGGAGACTAGCGAGACACTATTGTTCACGGTATCGACATGCACCACCATCATCACTTGCGTGAGTAGAGCCGGAAACGAATATTTGCCATCATTATCACTACCCATTAGCAGAATATTCCAGGAACGTCCAGAAATAGAGCCATCATACTGCGATATATCTGGTTCACCGCTGCTCCTGCCCACCTGATGCACAAACTGTGAAAGTGGTTGATTCACATTATAGTAGGCATAGGCTACGCCACCACAACCACAGGCGAGCAGTAACAAGAACAAGACGAACGCGATCAGCACAGGATTCCTGCGTCGCGGCGTTCGAGATGGCCTTCTTATACGTGATGTGTTACGTCGGAACATACATACAGTTCTTTCATATATAGGGATTACTACACCTATCCCATTCAGTGGTTCATTTTGCCACTATACATAACACACTGTCAAATCCTATCTCTCTATCTTTGCACCAAAAGGAAGTTCTGACCAATTTCCAAAAAGACACGATAAACTCTTGACCTAGAGCACTCTAGGTATGTCATACTACCTCTATGATGAGTAATACAGAAACAAAAACTCCAACCTACTTCACGCTTCAAGAAGTAGTTCAGAGAAGTGGTTTGAGCGAACACACGCTCCGTTACTACGAACGCATTGGCTTGCTCGACAGCGTGAAGCGAGACAACAGCAGTGGCCATCGGAGATATACAGCGCAAGATGTCCAGAACATTGAGGCTCTGGCGTGTTTACGCACTACCGGTATGTCGATTGAGGATATGCGGACGTATTTCGAGCTTCTCAAAGATGGAAAAGCGGCTGCAGATCAACAGATTGCGCTCTTTGAAGGACAAAAACAAGCACTGGAGCGCGAACTGGCTCAGAAGCATGAGCATCTTCGCTATCTGGAGCACAAGGTCGCGTTTTGGAAAGCGGTACAGAGCGGCGACGATGCAAAGATACAGGAAATCGCTGAGAGCACTGCTGGTATGGCAAAACAGATCATCAAGGAAAAATAAGCCGTCTTCTTGAAAGGTGAATACTCATGAAAATGACAGGCAACACCATTTTAATCACTGGTGGAACAAGCGGTATTGGATTAGAACTCGCAACACAACTGAGCAAACGAAATAATACGGTTATTGTTACAGGGCGTAGTCTCGTCACATTAGATGAGTTGCAAGAAAGATTCCCTAATATACACACCTATCAGAGTGATGTAAGGAATCCAGAAGCAATTCTTACACTGTATCACAAGGTGACGCAAGACTTTCCTGCACTGAATGTTATTATCAACAATGCTGGCATTATGCGTATGCTAAGTCTGAACGGCAAGAACGGATTGCAAGATATAGGCCAGGAGATAGAGATCAATATGTTAGGGCCTATCCGCATGGTCGAGCAGTTTCTGCCGTACCTGAAGACAAGGCCAGATGCGGCCATTGTCAACATATCATCAGGTCTTGCGTTTCTGCCGCTTGCAAGTGCTCCTGTATATTGTGCGGCGAAAGCGGGCATCCACTCCTATACTCAGTCTTTGCGTGTACAACTTCAGGGAACGAATGTGAAAGTGTTTGAATTAGCTCCTCCTCCCACCAGCACGCCGCTCATAGATAACTTTGGGTCAGATACATCTACTAGGAGCAGTCAAGGAGTTATGAAAGTAGACAAAATGGTCAGCGTAGCAATAAAAGGCTTAGAGAGTGACACGTATGAAATTCGTCCAGGCGTCAGTAATGTTTTAAAGCTCATGAGTCGTCTTGCACCCGCATTCATGCTTAAGCAAATCAGCAAGCCTGTAGCGAAGGAGCTTGCTAAAGCCGAGCGACACTTCGTAAGCGTTGGATTGTCTAAACCTTAATCAAAAAGTGGCGTGTTTCCCCTTGACTCTCTTCCTACATGAGAGTGTATCCTTTTCTTAAAGGAAGAGACAAGACATGCCAGAATACCCTCTACTCAAGATTGGCGAGTTTGCTCGGCTGGGGCAAGTGTCGGTTGCGACACTTCGTTACTACGACCAGTGGAGCTTACTCAAACCAAACGCACTTGACCCCGATACAGGCTATCGCTACTACTCGCTTGACCAACTTCCACGATTGAATCGTATTGTCGTTCTCAAAGAACTGGGCTTCCCTCTGGAACAGATTGCCCTTCTGCTTGAGAAAGACCTTTCCCTAGAACAATTACAAGGGATGTTCAAGCTCAAGTATGTACAGACATTAGAGATGATCGAGACAGAGCAGGCACGCTTGCTTTCCATTGCGGCACGACTTCGCCACATCGAACAGGAGGGAACTATGCCAAATTATGATATACGCTTGAAATCCGTTGACCCCTTACTCGTCGCCTCCATTCGGGAAATCATCCCAATGGGGGCCGACCTAGAACGATCCTATTCAAAAATTGTTGCCTACTTGGATCAACAACATATACAACATTCGCTTCCCGCCATGCGCCTGTTCTACTCCCATTACAAGTGGTACGACAATGAAATGGGTATAGATATAGAAACTGCTATTCCGTTATCCACTGAGATACCAACAAATGAGCAGGTGGGCACTCGTACATTGCCCGGTGGATTGGTAGCTTACACTATTCATACTGGTAGTGATATCGCCCTTGGTCAAGCTCATGCAGCACTGCACCGCTGGATAGAGGAGAACAGGTATAGAGTCATTGATCCACCACGCCAGCTTCATCTGCAACGGACCGAACATATTGCCTCAAACGAATATGTTACCGAAGTACAATTTCCAATCGAGAAGCAGAGGTTGTAGGCACCAATGTATCGCGTCCTCGTCGGTGGCTGGCTGCCAAAAGGACGCGATACATCGGTGCCTACACGACCCGCCACAGCGTAACACCAGGAGAGGAGCCACCCAACACGGTTGCACGATGTGCCGTCTTAGTTTCATATTGTGAGGCAATGCGTTGTATGGCCTCTTGTGACCCGCGGCGGGCAAGAACAGCTACGGTGCCTCCACTTCCACCACCTGTGATTTTTGCGCCGTAGAGGTGCGCTTCCGGCCCTGCCTGTCGCACCAGTTCAACCAGCGTATCTGTTCCGTCCGAACCCAGGCCACATGCACTGTAACTCGCGTGCGACTGATACATGAGTTCGCCGAGCCGCAACAATTGCTCTTCGCTGACATTTTTCTCGCCAAGTAAGTCACGAAAGAGCTTCACGCGAGCATGCTCGTAAATAGGGTGTGCGGTAGATTGGCGGACCGCATAGGTTCGTCGGGGATCAACCCTCGTGACAGGATCGGTGAACCCACCGTAACGCGTCAAAAATGTCTCACCATCAAGCATGACCGGAACATGTTCACGATAGGTTGTCTCCCATAGCGATGGTGTAATGTTCGCTAGATAGCCATGCCAGTGCAGGTCGTCAATCAGCACGTGTCCTTGCTCCTGTACGTGTGCAGTGAGTCTGGCTTGCTCCGCGACAATACGATAGCCCATAAACGCACCCACGCGAACCGACCCATAATCGGCTCCTGTCACCGCATGGCGAATGCCTGAATCAATACCCCACACCTCAATCTCTGACGGCAGCGTCACGGCTGGCTGCAATTCGGCAGGCTGACAGAGTAAAGCCAGCAGGCTGTGTTGCTCGCCACATGCGGCAGTCATCTGATCCATGATACCGCAGGGCGCGCCAACGATATAGTTCTCGACGTTCTGGCATAGTAAGGCAATCTCGCGCCTCTCAAGATGCAAGCCACTAACTTCACATACAGCCTGCATCGTAGCAACTTCCAGCGCAGCAGACGAACTAACACCTTTGCCAATCGGTACATCGGATGCGACAAAGATACGCAACCCATGCTCAAATACGACACCGTGTTCTCTGTGCAACAGCACAAGCACGCCCGCAACATAGGCTATCCAAGCACTTTTTGGGTCTGTAGTAAGCAGTGCATGCGCCTCGGCATATTCCAAAGGCTTATCATCGGGAAAAAGCACATCCAGGGGCAATGATATAACAGCAGCGTCCTCTCTATTTTCTTCGGTGATACTCCATAGGACAACATGGGCTTCGGATGTCGGCTGTATCGCGACAAAGGTCGCCGCCGCGAGTGGCAATTCTAGCACCAGTGAACCCGAATAATCGGCGATACCACCCATCACATCAAGTCGTCCTGGGGCACGAGCCAGTACAAGTGGTGTGTTAGACGAGAAGAAATCTGCATGAGCATTCAATACATCCAAAAAACGCTCAACATCTGGTAAAACAGCAGGTTCAGAGGATTCAATGTGCCACATCGTCGTTCGCTCCATCTATTAATTAAAGTATCAAATACGAGAATGGACGCCCACAAGGGGCTACCCTACTATACGACTACCTGTCTACACGCAAGAGGCATATAGTAGGGGTAGCCCCTTGTGGGCGTCCGTTCGTCTACGTCCAATACATTCTGTTTATTTGAACGTATTATGGTCTCCCTACGAACCTATAGAGTTAGTTGTCAAAAGATTGTGTTCATGAAAAAGTGCTCGCAATACTGGATTGACTTGTTGATAGATATGCGTATTGGCATAACCTAGCCAGGATACACCTGTTGTTACATCGAGAGGTGCCGCCAGTCTCTCTCCATGTTCATTCGTTACAAGAATACCCGCCTCACGCGCAATGAGTTCGGTACAAAGATCGTAGGGATGGCACACAAGATGCAATTCTTGCCCACGTGTACGCATCTCAGCCGCCATGAGTGGGCGAATATCAGCAATCCAGCGATCATGCCCCATCAACAATTCGTAGAGTTGTCCACCTGTACAAATATATTGATCCTCGAACGCTTGTGCCTTGCCCGGCTCTCCTGGCCCAAGTACGCGAGCCACAAGTTCATCATCAATCGCGGCTAGCTCAGCACGTCCACCAGGAAAGAAACGCGAGATGTTGCCATAGCCCTGTGCAATCGTCGTTGCAAACGATGGTTGCGGCAGAAGCGGCTGATGCTCCCCTGTAAGACGATTATATCGTTCGCCCTGTACTCCCTGTCCAGCAATAGCCCAAAAGCTGTCGCTGAGGTGCTGCTTTACTAACGGAATCTCTGTTTGTAGCGCGAGTTCGATACCTGTCAAGTTGGTTGCGGGACCTCTATTTGGTGCAACACCCGTCAATATCCATGCCGACCGCTTCTGATACATCAATCCGCGTGTACCATCTATCGGATCGATAATAATACGTAGTTCAGCAGATGCGGGGTCTGTTCCCTGTGGAAACGTCGTCAGTCCATCCTCATGTAGCCCTTCCGCGATGAGCACAAACGAGGAATCTTGTCCTAAATCGGCGAAATGAGTGAGCAAGACATCTTCCGAGATACGATCAATCGCAAATATCGTATCACCTGCCTGCTCCGCCACGATTGCTGAAAGCTGCTCAATCGCGTTTTGCTCACAGGTCGCGACAACGGCGTCACGGATAGCAGCATGTATATGACGAAGACGATCAAGCAGGGCTGAAGCATTTGTAATCATGGTTATCCCTCTTTAATACGACAATGATGGTCGGTAGGGGCAGCAATTCATTGCGCCCAAAGATGGGGGAGGCGGGGCAACCGTCCTCAATAATGAATCTCGTAGCACCGTAGACCCCTCCCAACCCATCTTTGGGCGCAATGAA
>CAZZVE010000078.1:4560-21827 GCA_964657325.1 uncultured Ktedonobacterales bacterium | reverse complement strand
CATCTCGTTCTGCCTGATCGTTTCTTCCAAATAACGGAATCATCCACTCATCAAGGGTCAACCGCAAGGCCGAGGCTTCCACTTCTAATTGCTTAGCTTTTGTGGTCTTGCCAGACCCTGGAAGTCCAACCAAGAGATACAGGAGTGCAGGTTCTTTCATACCTTCAATTATGGCACATTTTGACAGGTTTTTAACCAATTCGTGTCCGGTTTGAACCAATTCCTGTCCTCGTAGTCCATACAGAGACAAACAAAATGGCTTAATTTTGCAAGTATGGACCAATAGACAGGAACTCTGTCAAAAATTGTGCTACAGTTATGCTTATGCGTCAAAAGCTGGACAATATCATATTCAGATGTAGCTCTCAACTAGCTTGAGAAGACACTCTTTGGACAAGATATGCGTCAGCGATTTGGTCATTTAGATTGGCAAATCACACTAGTACACCTTTTTGGCATTCCACAATGTGAACAGGACAGATGGAATGTTTCATCAAACCTCTCAACATGTTCAATCGCTCACAGGGTGTAATAGAATTAGACACCTACAGGCATTCCATATCCTAAGTTGTTTTCCTACAACCCAAATAGTACCATATATCTATAGGTGTTAGATAACGCTGAGATTTGTCGTATGCTACACTTATATTATGTACATCAAATAAGACATAAAGCATATAAAAACGGCGGCAAAAATACGTATGGACATACAGGCAGCAGTGCAAACATCTATAACAACAACCTTGCTTCATGTTGGATTGATCGGAGATCCAGTGGCGCATTCGTACTCGCCACGTATGCAACAGGCGGCATTCGATACACTTGGTATCTCGGCTCGTTATGAGTTGTGGCATACACCCGCGCATATGCTCCTTGAACGTGTACGTTCATTATGTAATGAACATTATTTAGGCGCGAATGTCACCATTCCCTACAAAGAGGCAGCGTTAGCTCTTATGGACGAGGTTGATCCTCTGGCAACGCAGATTGGCGCGGTCAACACAATTGTGCATCAGGATGGTTACCTGCATGGCTACAACACAGATGCCCCCGGCCTACTTTATGCACTACACGAACATGGTTTAGGCGTACAAGAAAATGACGGTACGATCTCGTTGAAAGAGTACACAGCCATCTTGTTGGGAGCCGGAGGTGCAGCACGTGGAGCAGCCTTTGCGCTTGCGAATGCACATGTATCGCAACTTGTCATCATCAATCGCAGTTTGGAACGTGCGCAGTTGTTAGCTGCAGAGGTGCAACAAACTTATCAAGGTCCGATTTTCAGCCTGAACGATCCACAATTCCTCGTCCCTAAAGCAGCTGCACTCATTATCAATGCTACCTCGGTTGGCATGCATGATGAACAAATGCCGCTACCAGCAGAGATATTGGCGCGTTTCGACTCCGATACCTTTGTCTACGACATGATTTATAATCCCACACAGACGCAACTGCTCTGTCAAGCCCTCACAATGGGTATGAGTGGAGCAAATGGCCTCTCTATGCTGCTTCATCAAGGTGCACTCGCCTTCACGCTATGGACAGGCAAGTCGGCACCGTTAGACGCGATGCGGGCGAAACTGTTTTGAATAGACGTTGTAGGGACCAACGTATCGCGTCCTCTTGGCAATTAGCGACCAACAAGGACGCGATACGTTGGTCCCTACAGGTATCCGCATTCATTTGTGAAACGGCATCATCAGTCCTACAAAATATATTTGTTGTAGAATAAGGCTAGAGATATGTACACGTAGCAAAGGAGCCTTTTCAACATGAAACTCGTTACCTTCTCCACGCCTGAACTTCCAAAGCCACATCTTGGTCTTGTGCAAAACGACGAAGTGCTCGATATTGATCTAGCTGGACGCGCATTACAACTCACAGTTTCCGATTCAATGCTCGCACACATTGCTCAAAATGAGCAAGGCCGACAAGCTCTGCAGGCACTACTTGCGAAGGCGAACAACCGACCCTTTAGCCAGGTCAAAACTTTTACCGATGTAGGCGCGGTTCATGCGCTGCAAGAAGTCAAATTGCATGCTCCGATTCCACAGCCACGTAAAAATGTTATCTGCATGGCAGTAAATTATGCCGAGCATGCAAGAGAAACTGCAAGCATTCGCGAACGGACAACAACGGCACCTCCCACAAGCCCCATTCTATTTACGAAAGCAACAACGACCATTAACGCTCCCGATGAGCCGTTTGTGATTGATCCTACAGTCTCAGAGGAGATAGACTGGGAAATTGAGCTTGGAGTCATCATCGGCAAGGGGGGCAAGCATATTAGCGAAGCGGATGCACTCTCGCACATCTTTGGCTACACCATTATCAACGATATCACTGCACGTGACTTACAGGCACGCCATAAACAATTCTTCCTGGGCAAGAGTCTTGATGGCTCCTGTCCCATTGGTCCCTATATCGTTACAGCAGACGAGATAGCAGACCCGCAAAAACTTTCGCTACGCCTACGTGTCAACGGAGAAATCAAGCAAGACTCGAACACCAGCGAAATGGTCTTCTCTATCCCCACGATTATAGCCACGCTTTCAGCCGTGATGACGCTCGAACCTGGGGATATCATCGCAACCGGCACACCGAGTGGTGTTGGCTTTTCGCGTACACCACCAGAATTCCTTAGGCCAAACGACGTTGTTGAGTGTGAGGTCGAAGGCTTAGGTATCCTAAGAACACCCATAAAATAAAAGGATATGTGGGAAGATGCATACATCTTCCCACATATCCTTTTATTTTATGGGTGTTCTTTAGACTCTTACTTCCTCACGCATCCAGGATGGAAGGTTTCCCCACAAATTATGAGCCATTGTACGCGTATGCCAGAGGCGCGGCGGAGTTGTTACATCGGAATCGTAGTATTGCTGAAGTTCTGCTGACAACTCGATATGAATACCTTCGGGGTCCGCGAAATGCACAAAGAGATCGTTTCCTGCGCCATGCCGTCCGGGTCCCCACAGCAGAGGAGTCTGATGGCGACTGAGATGATCGGACCAGCGCAAGAGTTCTGATCCATCAGCAGCAGTAAAGGCGATGGAGTCGATACCTTGTCGGCCCTGTGTGAACATAATTGTATGGTGATCGTTTGTGCAGCGCAACCAAGCGGACTCACGGAGTAACCAATCGGAGATGTCGAAGCCAAGTGCCTCCGTATAGAAATCAACCATCTCTTCCAGGCGTGTCGTCTGCAATCCAATATGTTGCAACTTATAGGGACGCAGAAGAGGACGATGTGTACGTGTGAGAGAAGAGTAAACGGTTGTGTCTTCAGGGGCAACAGAAATCTCGATACGATTGCCATCGGGATCGCTAAACCAGAGTGTATCCCCCAGTTCGGGATCACCATCTCGCGTCTCCAAACGCAAATCAACGCCCGCAATTTTCAAACGTGCCGCCAGTGCCGCCAGTTCTGCATCTGTGCTCACCTCGAAAGAGAGATGATGCAACTGCGAACGGTGCATCGGCTTACGTCCATTTGTTACAACAGGTCGCACATCGTTGAACAAAGCAAGGCAGTGATGCTCGTCACCAAGAGCAAGAAATGTCGCAGCGTCATTCACATCTGTATCTTGTGGTGCATCCGTTGGAATGCGCTGATCAAGACCTATAACCTGACGGTAGAAGCGCGTCTGCACCGCAATATCACTAGCCCAAATTCCAACATGTACCAGCTTGTTGACTTTCACTTTTTGAAGTTGCTGATCGCTCACGCCTTCTCTCCTTACATCTCCGCAACTCGGAATTACAATACCCGCAAGCAATCATACACACATCGAAGGCAAGGGTCAACAAAAGTACCAGAAGGTAATGGGTGTGTAAGAAAAGCAGGGACACCACGAGGGTTTCCCTGCTTTTCTTACACACCCATTGCTATATATGCTCTTGCAGAGTTCCTGGAACTGAGGCTGGAACTAACGCTTTCAGGTCTGCTTTGGAATCGAGAAAGTGTTCCACATTGGTAGAAGACAGATCAAATGTCTCTAATACCCGAATCAGAGGTGCCTCTGGCATGGGAGTTTCTGGCGCGGGTTGTTCCTGCCACACATATGATACTTGTTGTACACGTACAGACGTTCTTCGTCTCGTCCCTATAAAGTGTAGTAGCGCGTCCAAGAGTAGTAACATCATACGTCGCAGTTGTGCAGCTCTGCTTACAGACACGCAACACTCGACACGTGCTGGATACCATGCGCGACTCACCATACAAAATTGTCGTCTAAATGCAGACACCTCCATCTTCCTCCTCTATACACAGTATACATTCGCGAAAAAATAGGCTTTCCCTCAAGCGACACTGAAGTGCCGGCACTAGACCGGCTATCCTTCAGCACTCGGCGTGAAACATACCACTATGGACAATCCCCACACCCTACACCATTGCGCTTTTCCCCTGACGTTGTTTGTGTTGCTACTCCAACTCCTCGGCGACTCTACAACTCCACACATCACATCACATCCACAAATACCACAACAACGTATTCCCTTCCTCCCCGATTGATACAGCGTTCAACACCCCTGACCCCACACCACATAGCTCTATCAATCACCCTGCATCCCATCATTGGAAACGTTGTTCTGCCATTGCTGTTGCCTTGTCGCGCACCACACCATCACCACTACAACACACTCAACGTCACATCACCACAACCCCACTTTTGCGCACCCATGCTGTCCACAATCCACTTCCACTACCCATCTTCGAGATACATGCCATACAAACCATATAGCAAGCCTCTCACCAATGTTCGCACGTCGGCACTTCACTATCGCTCTAGGAGATTTATATTCTGTAGGGACCGTATGTATCGCGTCCTCTTTGCAATCAGGTAACGACAAGGACGCGATACATGCGGTCCTACAGACATTCTTGGAAATCTTTTATGTATAAAAATGGAGCAACCCTCCACCACATTTCCTCAACCCCTCTTACTTTATGACTCGGTGCATTTGGTCATATGTATATTTTATCTGTGTGCAGTCTGATTTTGGTTATGAAACAATGGAGATATTGTTAAGAATAATCGAAAATACGATTAAGTCCTTAACTTTTTAATTCATTTATTTGCCTTCTTCTATACAAGAAGGTTACACATATTATAAAGCCAGAACGTATATATACGTTCTGGCTTTATAATATGTGTAGTAAGGTGGTGAAAATTTACTCGCTGTCTTCCATATGAAGTTTGCCTCGCATAACATTCGTGTTCGCAGTAGGATGCGATGGTGGATCCCACTCAAATGAAACCTTCTGACGTTTAATTGGGACATTTGCCTGAATAGTGTCCCAACCGCTTTCTCTTGCTAGACTGATCTGCATATTCTGCTCATCGACATCAAGACGACGTGAAATAGCGGACAGTAGCTCAGCTTTGATCATCTCTAGCACCTCTGGATTGACCTTAAGTCGATCATGCACCAACACCACTTTCAGACGTTCTTTTGCCAGTTCTCCAGGAGTTTGCTTCTTGCGACCAATCATAAACTCGAAAACACCCATACCTTCCCTCCTCCTTCTATGATGATTGTGAGCGGAAACGCTTCTCATCGGCTACGGTTGGACCGAAGCCAAGCATACGACGAAATCGTTCCAGGAGCGACGGTGACTCTACAACATCATCGAGCGGAACTTCCTCACCCATAATGCGTTGAGCAGCACTTAGATAGGCCCGCCCAGCCCGCGAGCGTTTATCGTATACGGCTGGCTCACCTTTATTGGTTGCGACAATAATCATCTCATCTTCTGGCACGATTCCAAGAAGCTCGATACCCAGTACCTCTAGTACATCCGCTACATCCATCATGTCGCCACGTTTCACCATGTCGGGACGTAGACGATTGAGGATTAAGCGCGGTTCCATTTTACCCGCCGCCTCGACAAGCCCAATAATGCGATCAGCATCACGCACAGAAGCCATTTCGGGATTCGCAACAATGATGATTTCATCTGCTCCAACAATCGCATTGCGAAAGCCTTGCTCAATGCCAGCTGGAGAGTCGATCAGCACAAAGTCAAATTCCTGCCGTAACTGCTGGCACAATTGTTCCATCTGCACGCTGTTGACCGCGTTCTTATCACGCGTCTGTGCTGCAGGAAGCAAAAAAAGATCAGGTACACGTCGGTCTTTAATCAGAGCTTGTCGCAAGCGGCACTGTCCCTCTACCACATCAACGAGATCATAGACGATTCGATTCTCTAAACCCAGAATCGCATCCAGGTTACGCAAACCGATATCTGAGTCCACCACAGCAACCTTTTTCCCCTGCATAGCAAGCGCGGTTCCCAGGTTTGCGGTCGTTGTCGTCTTGCCGACTCCACCTTTCCCTGATGTCACGGTGATTATTCGACTATCCATACGACACTCCAGTTTTAGAACTGTTCGGACTGCGGTAGAAGAACACGCTGTTCTTATAAGATACGTTGTTAAAGAGTATACCACGAGTTCTATAAAAAAAGCAGGTACACTTCTATTATTTCCGTGGTGTTCGTCCATTCGACCACGTTTCGACGATGATTTGCCCATTCTTAATTGAGGCTATTTCTGGACGTGGTTGTGCCTCAAAGCCTTCTGGCGGTCGTGAAAGCAGGTGCGCGATACGGAGTTGTACAGGCGATAAGAGTAGTGAGCACACAAGAGCATTTCCGTTATCAGGATAGCCCGCATGTACCATACCACGCAATACTCCCCATACAATAATATCGCCACCCGCGACGATTTCCGCACCAGGATTTACATCGCCCAGCACAACAACATTGCTAGTATGATGAATCGCTTGTCCTGAGCGCACTGTGCGATGTAAAAAGAGGGTATCGCTCGACTCACGTGGGTCACGTGCGTCTTGCATCTCTTTTGTGATAGAAGTTTCTAGTGGAGGTGTTTCTTCAAGTTGCAATGGAGCTGTCCTTGACATTTCTTTGCGCGTCGCCTTGCTCTGCTCGATTGACGCAACAGACATATAATAGTGCGAAAGCAAGTCTTCCAGTTGATGGCGTTCGCTCATAAGCAGCCGACGCCGACTGGTATCGACAGAGAGTGAGGCACCACGAAAGAAGGCAGGAGCTTCCGCAAGACGATTAGCCAGTGCGCCAAGCAGATCACTGAACGGCGTTTCCGGCTCCATAGTCAGGAGCAAACCGTTGCGCGTTCCTTTAATAGCAATGTTTCCTTGCACAGACTCTTGCTCCTCCTCTTCCAGTCTGTCTGACGGCATATATGGCACGGATGACGACATTTCTGTCAGGTCGTGCGCTAGATTATCCTCTGTAGTCATAGAATCCCCATCTGCTAACACGTAATGTACGTGAACATGGTGACTATCTTACAGTATAAGCATCCACATTTCAAAACGCAATAGAAATAGCAATTCGGGGTACAATTTGTCTCCTTGCACTATGCAATAATTCTTACACACTCTTTACGTATGTATGCAAATTTTTTCATATACCTGAGATATGATACTCATAGACACAAGGAAGAGTGGAACAGAAAAGAAGCTTTTCCAAGTGTATGTAATAGATGTTAGTTTGAAAAATGTGCAATTGCTAAAGCTGCACTACGATACAATCGTTTCTACGAAAGAAGACAATTATTATGTTTGGACATATGTATGGTGGTATGCATGGCGTATTACCATTTGTATTCTTGTTTGGTTTAAGTCGGCTCCTGTGGATCGCGCTTATCGGTCTACTCATTTGGTCGTTAATACGCTGGGCCAGGATGAGAAGAATGCGCTGGGGTCAACCAATGACTCCTTACATGCCACACGCACCGTACACGGGTCAGCCACTCGGAACCCCGACAACTGATGGCCCAAGACCAAATGCGCCTATTCAGCAACCTACAGCGTTAGAGATACTGAACCGCCGCTACGCCAACGGCGAAATCGATGCAGCAACATTTGAGAACATGCGTGAACGCCTCCTGGCTTCACAGAGGCAGGAGCAACAACAGCAAAGCATGTAAGAAGATACATACTTTGCTAAGTTGCATGACAGGGGCAAGCCCTGTCACTACTATACACGAACTCGCGTGGCAAGCCACGTAGTGGTGGGAAGTATAGTAGTGACAGGGCTTGCCCCTGTCATGTCCCCTTCCGGAAGTACCACAAACTAAGGTTATTGTAACATTTACACTAAGGTGGTATTAGATCAGCCTCCTACCTTGTTTCATGACAGAGTAGGAGGTCTTTTCATGTCCAAAAAACGCCTATTTTTTACGCAAAAGTCCGTATGGTGAATACTTCACTTTGCATATAAAGCTCTTATTACCCGTTATACATGCATAGGAAATAGGGTGAAAGGTGCGGGATTAATCCTGATGTGCTAAAGAGGGGCTGGTGGCATACTATCAGTGACACAAAAATATCACAAAAAACATGCTGAGGCATGTAACTAGAAGCCCTCTTAAGGAGCGCATTTCATGAGTGCAGAAACTTTAGCTCGTCTACAATTTGGTAGCACCATCGTCTATCACTATCTCTTTGTTCCGCTCACATTGGGATTGGTGTTGCTGGTGGCAATTATGGAAACACTCTACGTTCGTAGTGGAAATACAGTTTACAAGCGCATGACCCAATTCTGGGGTAAGCTCTTTGTCATTAATTTCGCATTAGGTGTGGTTACGGGTATCGTACAAGAATTTCAATTTGGTATGAATTGGTCAAGCTATTCACGCTTTATCGGTGATGTCATTGGCGCATCGTTGGCCCTTGAAACATTGCTCGCATTCTTCCTGGAATCGACCTTTCTGGGCATCTGGATTTTCGGTTGGGATCGCCTCTCGAAGAAGCTACATATGGGAGCGATGTGGCTGGTCGTGCTTGGTTCGTACCTCTCGACGTTCTGGATTCTCGTGGCGAACTCATTTATGCAGCATCCAGTTGGCTATGCTTTGAACAAGGGACACGCTGAACTGACCAATTTCTGGGCACTCATCACGAATCCGACACTAGCTTATCAGACCCCGCATGTTGTAGCGGGTGCTATCACGACTGGTGCCTTCTTTGTTATTGGTATTAGTGCGTATCATTTACTCAAGAAGACCAAGGACCAGGAATTTTATCAGCTTTCGATGCGTCTGTCGCTTGTTACCGCGCTGATTTCAAGTATCGTCTCGGTTATTGTAGGGCACCTCTATGGACAATACGACATTCTTGCGCAACCAATGAAGATGGCGGCAGCTGAGGCCATCTGGAATACTCAGCAACCTGCAGCACTTGCGCTCATCGCCATTCCTGACCAGATGTTGCACACGAACATCTTCTCGATTAGTGTTCCGTACCTGTTAAGCTTTCTCTCAGATTGGAGTTTCACCAGTAAAGTCGATGGCATTAATCAGATACAGGCATTGTACGTACATCTCTACGGTCCTGGCAACTATATTCCTGACGTGCTGATCGCGTTCTACAGCTTCCGTATCATGCTTGGTGTTGGAGCGTTAATGGTCGTCATAGCCGCCACTGCATTGTTCCTCTCGATCAAGAGGAAGGACCTGTTCAACAATCGCTGGGTACTACGGGGCTTGATTGCATCACTTGCCCTGCCTTATGTAGCGAATACGGCCGGTTGGTTGCTTGGTGAAATGGGTCGTCAGCCGTGGACAGTATTCGGTTTGTTGAGGACGGTGGACAGTGTTTCGCCATCGGTTACAGTGACCGAGATCATTGTAACATTGAGTATGTTCTTTCTCGCGTATGGAGTTCTGGCTGTCATAGATGGTTACTTGCTCGCTAAGGTTGCTAAGAAAGGTTCTTCTGACGAGGAAGAGACCGTCGAGACACCAGAAGAGCAACTTGTCGCAGTCTACTAGGAGGATGTCATGGATTTACAATTACTCTGGTTTCTCATCATCGGCGTCCTCTTGACAGGATTCTTCTTCCTAGAAGGCTTTGACTATGGGGTAGGTATGCTCCTACCCTTTCTGGGCAGAAATGATAGCGAGCGGCGTATGATAATGAACTCGATTGGCCCCTTCTGGGATGCCAATGAGGTCTGGCTCATCGCCGCAGGTGGATGCCTGTTTGCTGCGTTCCCTACGTGGTATGCCACGATGTTGAGCGGCTTCTATCCTGAGATGTTCTTAATTCTGTTCGCGCTCATTTTACGTGGTGCGGCATTCGAGTTTCGTAGTCAGCATAAAAGTCCACGCTGGCGGAGTTTCTGGGATTGGATGATCTTTCTCGGTAGCATACTTCCTGGCTTTTTCTGGGGTGTGGTGATTGGAAACTTGATGCACGGAGTACCCGTTAATGCACAGGGCAACTATGCAGGTACATTTCTGACGCCATTTCATCCGTTTGCACTACTAGTAGGTTTGGCTTTCGATGTATTCTTTCTGCTACATGGTGCCATCTTCCTAAGCTTACGCGAGACAGGTGAGCTTGTGAAGCGTTCGCAGCGCGTGGTACCATTTATATGGGGTGTAAACCTGCTCGTTATCGCACTTGTCGTTATCACTGGTGTTACCGCGACCAACGTCTTTCGACAGGCGTTGCTTAATACAAGAATTGTGCCATTGGACTATATAATACTCGCGTCTTTGATTATGCTACTTTGGCTGAATGCACGTGGACGAAGTGGATGGGCATTTGCGATGTCGTTCGTAGTAATACTCTGCTCGGCTGCTATTGTTGTCTTGTGCCTCTTCCCGAATGTCATGGTCTCAAGCCTTCAGCCAGCCTGGAGCTTAACAATCAGGAACGCCTCGACAAACGCGTATTCGTTAACGGTCCTAAGCTGGATTGGTCTAACAATTCTTCCTTTTGTTGTGCTCTATCAAGCCTGGAACTACTGGGTCTTTAGAAAGCGGATCGAGCCACACGCCATCGGTCACTATTAGTACAGTTCTACAGAGGGACGGTAGAGGCGCAATTCATTGCACTGAGCGAAGGGGCGGCATGACAGGGGCAAGCCCTGTCACTACTATACTGTCCACCGCCCCGCGGCAGAGCCGCGCTTTCGTATATAGTAGTGACAGGGCTTGCCCCTGTCATGCCGCCCCACGATGTGGATGTATGAGGTCATCGTCATGAATATCAATAAACGACTTCTTCAATATGTAAAAACAATGTATCTTTATATAGCGGCGGTGGGTGTCCTCGGTCTGCTGACGGCGGCGTGTATCATCACACAGGCAAACTTTATTGCACAGATCATCAATAACGTGTTTCTTCTGAAGCAATCTCTACCTCAACTACAAACGGCATTATTCATCCTGCTTGGCATTCTGGTACTGCGTGCCATGCTTGTTTTCAGTGGCGACACCATCACAAACGCGGTATCCTGTGTCGTGAAGAGTGACCTACGCAATCGCCTTTTCACGCACCTCTTCAAGTTGGGTCCGCTCTACACAAAGGGTGAGCGTAGTGGCGAGATTGTGAATACAACCGCGGATGGTATCGAGGCACTTGACGCCTACTTTATTCAGTTTTTTCCGCAGGTTGCGGCAACGCTGATTATTCCAACGGTTGTGCTCATCACGGTATTCAGGATTGATGTCCTATCAGGTGTCGTGCTGCTCGTTACATGGCCCATTTTGCCATTCTTTATGGCCTTGATCGGTATACAGGCAAATGCAATGACGAAGAAACGCTGGCAAGTGCTAAGCCTGTTGAGCGCACATTTTCTGGATGTATTGCAAGGCTTGACCACACTCAAACTCTTTGGGCGTACAACTCTGCAAGAAGAGACGATTCGACGTGTGAGCGATCGTTATGGCGAGATTACTATGAAGGTGCTACGGGTTGCCTTCCTTTCCTCGTTTGTGATGGAAATGGGAGCCACTCTTAGTACGGGTATCGTCGCGGTAGAGATTGGTCTACGCCTACTCTATGGCGGTATCGCCTTTGAACCTGCCTTCTTTATTCTGTTACTCGCACCAGAATTTTACTTGCCTCTGCGCTCATTGGGCACACAGTTTCATGCCAGCATGGAAAGTTCTGCGAGCGCGGAACGCATCTTTACTATTCTCGAAACGCCAGCAGAAGAGGTGCAAGGAAGCATCGTATCAGCAGGAGAGAGAGTTGTTCGTACCTCGCTCGCATTTCACGATGTGCATTATAGCTATCCAGCCTTGGATGACGAGCAACGGCAGAAAGAAGCGTTGCACGGTGTCTCGTTCGAGGTCTTGCCAGGGCAAAAAGTAGCGTTTGTTGGTGCTAGCGGTGCAGGTAAGACGACAATTGCAAGTCTGCTCCTACGTTTCATGGAGCCGACACAGGGCGATATTACGCTTGATGGGCTTCCCATTCAGCAGATGACGGCCCAAGCATGGCGTCAATTTGTCGCATGGCAACCACAAAATCCCTACGTGTTCAATACAACGGTCGCGGAAAATATACGTATGGGACGCGCCGACGCATCATTGGAAGAAGTCATACAGGCGGCACAGGCGGCAGATGTTCACGAGTTTATTGAGACGTTGCCGCATGGCTACGACACGATTATCGGTGAACGAGGTGCTCGTTTGAGCGGTGGACAGGTTCAACGCCTGAGCCTTGCACGAGCATTTTTGAAGAATGCACCAATCCTGTTATTGGATGAAGCAACCTCGACATTAGATGGTGAAAGCGAAGAGCGCGTGTTTCGCACCATTGACGCCGTAATGAAAGAACGCATTGTTCTTGTTATCGCCCACCGCCTCAACACGATTAAAAATGCGGATATGATTATTGTTGTCCAGGATGGACGTGTCCTGGCTGTCGGCACACATAAGAGTCTATTGCAAGCATCTCCTGTCTATCAGCATCTGGTACAGGCATATGAAGGGAAAGAGGTGATAGTATGAACAGCACATTTGCTCGCCTCCTAAAATTAGCGTGGCCTGTACGAACGTGGATGGCACTTTCAGCAGTGATTGGCACAGCGACGGTACTGAGCGGTATTGGTCTTGCCGCGACATCGGCATACCTGATTTCAGAAGCGGCATTGCATCCATCAGTAGCTGCGTTATCTATCGCGATTGTCGGCGTACGCTTCTTTGGCATAGCTCGTGGTGCGTTTCGCTACCTGGAACGGCTGGTCTCGCACCGTGCGGCCTTTCGCCTACTTGCTGATATGCGCGTCTGGTTTTATAAAGCACTTGTGCCTCTTGTACCTGCTCGCTTAATGACGTTGAAAAATGGGTCGCAGCAAGCATTGCGGAGTGGAGACGTGCTTAGACGCGCAGTGTCCGATGTTGACATATTGCAAAATTTCTATATTCGCGTACTCGCTCCTCCGATTATTGCCGTGCTCGTCGCGTTGATTCTATGGGTGTTTCTCGGTGCGTTCGGTGCTATCTTTGGTTTGATTTATCTTGGCTTCTTCCTGCTTTCAAGTGTTGTTGTGCCTGCACTTACATACCTATTGAATAGAAGACTAGGACAACAGATGGTCACGACACGCGCTGACCTGCAAGCACAACTTGTCGATAGCGTGCAAGGCATCGCCGATCTTGTGGCATTTGGACAAGAGCAAAGACAAGCGGCACACATTCAAGCACTGACGCAAAAACTTAACAAAATGCAGATGGCAATGGCTTTTATAGGAGGCACGCAGAATGGGTTAACCAGCTTCTTTATGAACGCAACAGCATGGGTAATGCTGTTCATCGCCATTCCATTTGTCCATAGTGGGCAGTTAGATGGTCTCTTCCTGGCTCTGCTGGTACTTTCGGCCCTTGCGAGTTTTGAGATTGTGTTGCCCCTACCCAATACGTTCCAGCAACTGGGTAGCAACCTGAAAGCGGCAAGCAGACTTTTCGAGATTGTTGACGCCAAACCAGCAGTCGAGGATATCCAACATCCCGCACCACTACCACAGGATACGACGCTTACGATCGAACAGCTTAACTTTCGCTATGAAGCTGACGAGCCATATGTATTACAAAATATCAACCTTACGCTCAAACCTGATGAATGTATCATGCTTGTTGGTCCTAGTGGATCGGGCAAATCCACGTTAACACACCTGCTGTTACGCTTCTTTGATTATCATGAGGGACGTATCATGCTTGGCGGTCGTGACTTGCATGACTATAAGCAAGACGATCTTTATACGCTGATAAGCGTGGTCGAGCAAGATACACATCTCTTCAATACTTCTATTCGCGCGAACCTGATGCTAGCTCGACCAGAGGCAAGCGAAGAGGAGATGATGGAGGCGGCACGGCAGGCACAACTTCATGAGTTTGTGCAAACACTTCCTCATGGATATGATACAGAGGTGGGTGAGCAAGGGCTACGTCTGAGCGGCGGCGAACGACAACGCGTCGCCATTGCGCGTGCATTTCTCAAGAATACACCTATTGTTATTCTCGACGAGCCGACGGTTAACCTCGACGCTATTGCTGAACAGAGTGTGCTACAGGCGATACAATCGCTCCGGCAGGGACGAGCAACACTCATGGTGACACATCGTCTTACCGCAATGGACATGGCCAACGAGATTCTTGTCTTCCAGAATGGTCATATCATTGAGCGCGGCACACATCGGCAGCTACTACAAAACGAAGCGGCCTACTGGCACATGTGGCAACAACAAGAAACGTCCGTAGGTGTCTAATTCATTACATCCTCTCTTGACACACCTCTTCTCTACTGCTAGTATTGATACAATCTTTACGGGACGCTTTGTCCCGTTTTTCGTGGGTATTTTGTGAGTTGGCTCCTTCAGTTGACGTGAAGTACATCACAGACAATCTGTGTAAAATATTTTATGCTACATGGTATGACAGTCACAAAGGTATTTTTATACATTATTCGCTATGCTACGAGGAGAAAGATTGGTCGATGGACGCAATACTTACCGGACCATTTGGTCCAACGTTGCTGAGTCCAGGTGTCACTGTGCTTGGACGCACGCAAGATAACCAGATTATGGTGAACGATGTCAAGGCTTCATCACATCACGCGGAACTTCGTTCTACAGGACAGACCTATACAATCACTGATCTTGGTAGCACCAATGGTACCTACGTGAACGACCAACAAATCGCGCGCACAGCACCACACGAATTACGTTCTGGTGATAGAATTCGTATTGGAGATACATCATACACATTTGAACTACGCGGTGCTCAACAACCTGGCGTGGGTATGTATGGTGGACAAGGGTCAAACCCTAATTTCGCGCCGACGCAGATGGCACAACCACAATATCCGGGTACTGCTTACGGTGGCAATCCAAGTGCGCCAAACTTCCCTCCAACACAGCCTGTAGCCGATTTTCAACAAAGTGGGTTTCAACCCTATCCTGGACCGCAAAACGGTTTTACGCCCTCACTTCAAGGTGGTTCTTCATTTAATCAATACAATCAACTACCACAGGCGGCACCATATTCCCCACCACCACCACCACAGTACAATTCCCCACCACCATATGGTCTTCCACCCGTTCCTGGAGCATATCCAGCACAGGGCGCAGGTATGCCACCTTATGGAGTACCGCCAACTCAGCCGAGAAGAGGAAATGGTCTACGAACACTCCTCCTTGTAAGTCTGGCTCTCATCGTAATTTTAGGAGCCGTTGCCACCTTTTTTGTGGTGCACAATAATCAAGTTGCGGCAACCAATGCTACCGCAACGGCAACAGCACTTACAGCAACCGCACACTCGAATGCGACAGCAGTCGTAGGAGCGCAAGCTACTGGCACAGCAATAGTAAATGCAACGGCAACAGCAGGAGATGGTGTGACTCAAGATGGCGCATATGCGACCGGTACTGTTGCTTTGAATGATGCGTTGAAAGATAACACTGGTGGTAATCAATGGCAAGAAGATGCGAATTGTGCCTTTAATCAGAACGTCTATGAGGTCAAAGAGGCTCATCAAAATACGTTTATTACCTGCTTTGCACAAGGGACAACCTTCAGTAACTTCTCTTATCGTGTCCTCATGACCGTCATTAGTGGCGATTGCAGTGGTATCGCGTTCCGTGGCGATGTAAATAGTAATAAACAGTATTACTACGAAGTCTGTCAAGAGGGAACATATGCTCTTCTGCTATTCGATGGGACTACGGACAAGTATCTTATTCGGCCTACCAACAGTTCCGCAATCAAGGGCGGAGTAGGCAAGATCAACGTCGTCGCCGTTACCGCGAATAACGACACGATCCAGTTGTACGCGAACAACACACTGATCAATACGGCACAAGACGCAACGCTTACAAGCGGAAGTATTGGTGTCGTCGCTATCAACCACACGAGTAGCTCAACGGATACAGCCTTCGCAGGAGCGAAAGTGTGGACAATTTGAACAAAAAAACCGATTCGTGGACCCACGGACATCCACAAGGGGCAATATTGTTCAAATACGTGCAACTTGTGTTTATGTGTATTGTTCTTCATATTTGAATCGCATGGCCCCTTGTAGGCATACGTTGTATTCCTACAAATGAGAAAGAGGGTGAGATATATGGCACAATTTATGCGTTTCCCAACGGAGCGCGAACGGGTTATTCGCAGTGGCAATACTGCGATTGGCATCATTCCTGAGCTAAGTCTTGTTACACAATTTCAGGTCGATGCGTGGGAAGTCCTTTATCGTCCAGCCGAGACAGGCAATGTGAAGCGTTGGGGCTTACCCTTGATGATTCCAAATTTTTCACGCTTGAAAGATGGTATTTTTCAAGAGAAAGGCACAACACTTCCCATTCACGGCTTTGGACGCAACCTGCCGTGGACAGTGACAGAGCACACCGAGACAAGCATCAGTATTCAGCTTACCAGTAGCGATGCTACACGCCATGATTACCCCTATGAGTTCACCTTCACTGCCACAATCGCGGTGAGCGAAGGGACTTTGTTGTACACGCTGACAATGGAAAATCGTAGCGACGAGATCATGCCTATAGCACCCGGCTTTCATCCCTACTTCACGGTTGCACAGGAAGAGAAGCCGCATCTCGTCGTAGAAACCATTCCTGGTTTCAGCGTCGATAACTTCCAGTGGGATATCAAACCGCCCGACAATCCATTTGTATTTCCTCACAGTGTTACTATTCAAGTTCCTCAACACGGCACGCTCACCATCGCTGAACTACCAGATGAGGGAGTCTACAAACTAAAGAATATCCAGGTCTGGTCGGAACCTGCCGAAAAACCAGATCACGATTTCGTCTGCTTCGAGCCAATTGTAACCAGTGAGGACGGTCTGAACCGTCCAGCCGACCGCTTGAATATCGAGCCACATGGCACACAACGTATTCTCCTACAATTGACCGCGAAATCAGGGGCTTAATAAAACACGTGGAATGCTGCACAGAACGCAGA
>CAZZVE010000078.1:0-4550 GCA_964657325.1 uncultured Ktedonobacterales bacterium | reverse complement strand
GCGTTCTGTGCAGCATTCCACGTGTTTTATTGTTATTTTTTTACTTCCAAATAGATGAGCAAGGCCATTGCGTCTAAACGCATCACGTTGTCTTGTGACCCTTGCGTTTTGATGGCACCTTGCATATAGTTGGAGGCAGGATTTTCGTCACACCAAAATATATTGGCAAGGTCTTCGCTATTGCCACGCACAATCAGGTCCGGGGGTTCTGACGAACCGTCTTGCACAGTTGTTGTGCCGTTGCGTATCGTCATGGTAAAGCCTGCTGGAACATCGGTTGCCTCAATATAGATGACACAGTTCCAGTTACGCAAAGAGCGTATCACGCGTTCGCTCTTTTGTGCCTGTGCCACATAGTCATCCAGAGCTTCACGTATCTCTTCTTGTGTTGCCATAACTCACTCACACCTTCGCAATCTTTAAAGCGTCCATAACCTCTATCGCTACACGTTCACCCGATTGTACGGCACCATCCATGTAACCATTCCATACCGTCGCGGTCTCGGTTCCCGCCCAGTGAATGTTGCCAATCGGAGTACGCAGAGCCTCCCCATAAGCCGTCCAAACGCCGGGAGGCATGTAGGCCACATAGCAGCCACGCGAGTATTCTTCATCCGCCCAGCTTTGCTCGACGTACTCACGCGGATTGCGTGCCTTTTCGCCAAAGTAACGTACAAAACTCTCAATCGTTGCTATCCGTCGCTCCTCGCTACTTTTACGACCCCACACACGGCTATCGTTGGCATCGATAAAACCCATTAATACACCAGAGGAACCGTCATCGGGCGAGTTATCATAGGTCACACGAACAGGACCCGTATCGCTAGCAACCTGCCCCGATAACCCATCAGCGCGCCAAAACGGAGTATCATAGACACACTGTACCTTGTGAATGCTACCCATCGGCATACGTTGCGTTAACTGATCACGGTATCCTGATAACGCAGGACGATAGCGCAAACGGCCCGCGAGCGTGGGTGGTAGTGCGACAACGACACGGTGCGCTGTTACCATTAGCGTATCGCTTTCCACACGCACACCTCGCTCATCGTGCGAAATACTATGAACAGGCGTATTTAAAATAAGCCGTTCACCGAGCGTTTCCGCCACTTTGTTTGAGACTTCCTGCGCTCCCTTATGAAAACGATTCTCCTGTGCTCCACGCGTCACGCTGACCAATTCGTTGAGACTACCACCTGAGTGAATATAAAAAAGTGCATGTAGCAGAGAAATGTCGCGTGGCTCGGCTGCAAAAATAGATTGAATGGCGAGTGTTACCCATATGCGTGCGCCTTCAGAAGAGATATTTGCGTCTAACCACGTCGCCAGCGTCTGCGAGTCCCATGCCAATGCTTTTTCGGCCCGCCATGGCGCGTCAAGCGGAACCTCATTTGCCATGATGTTGAGTTCGAGCATTGTCTCGACTACATCCATTGACACCAACGGGTCATGCATCGGTATCACACCAGAATATGCGGATAGTGTGCCACTGCGATACTCCAGGTTTTGCCCATCCACGAATGTAGGAAAGGTCGTGACCCCCATCTCGTTCGCAAGAGCAGCAATGCGATGCTGCGTCGGACCAATCCACTGCCCACCAAGATCAAGCAACGTACCATCACTGGCTGCTCGCGTATACGTACGCCCACCCACACGGTCCCGCGCCTCAAGCACCAGCACGTCAACCCCTGCGTGCACAAGATTTCGTGCTGCAGTCAAGCCCGCGAGGCCTCCACCGACTACGACCACATCGGCGTGGCGTTCGCCTCTATTGAATGAATTTGCCGAAGCCATGCTATGCTATCCCTCTCTTCGTTGAAAAAGCCGTTCAGGTAATTATTTTTGATGATAGCACGGCGGGGGAGGAAACACAAATGTATGTCAACGAATAAAGTGATATAAGACGATCAAACCAACGATGATAAGTAGAACGACAATAAGCGCGATGAGAGCTGAGGCTCTGCTAGAAAGTTGGTCCCTCTGAGCGGTGTTGGTAGCATCTCGTCGAGACAGATTTAGGTCTCTTTTTTGTTCCCGCTCTCTCATTTTGAGTTCTGCTTCTGCCTCGTACTGTCGTAGATTAGGATTAGGGTGCATCATCATCTTATTTATCTTTCTCTCGAACTCGCGTTTCTTGTTGCCAGAATATGTGTAATCGTTTTACAACGCTCATATAAACTCACCAAGCCTTCTAAAAAGATAGACGCAAACCTGCTTGCTTTCTCACCTATGAATATTCGCTTTCACAATCTCGGCACAGCCCTTTTAGCAAAAGTGCTTTATAAAATGAGGGCATAAAATAGCAACGAGAGTAGGGGTTACATCGTATGTTAAGTAGTGATGAAAAACAGGTTCCCTTACCCGAAAGATACGTCTAGCTATATCGTATGTACGTAGGATATAATAGAAGTATATAATTATGCCCCACTTTCCCTTTTGCATGTGTTTTTTAGGGATCATGCATGTCGGAGGCGCAGAAAGCAGGTAACACAAAGATGGATAGACAGCCGGCTAACATGCACTGGCTACAAAATAATAATGAGCGACCAACGCGCAGGCCAACAGACCCGACCGGTCGCCCGACACCGAATGGACAGACGACGCCCCCGAAACGTGGCTCCAGTTTAAATCGCTGGTTACTCATACTTGTGGCGGTCATGGTCGCGGTGTATCTCTATAGCTACTTTAATTTTAACTCGAATACGACAGCACCAACACGTACAGAGCTTTCGTACAGTGATTTTTACACGCAGATTGCTGATAAAAACATCAAGACCGCGACACTCATTGGACAGACAGATATCCAGGGCGACCTGCGTAACGCTGTCGGAGGCCACACAAGCTATCATACACAGCAGCTTCCTAATGGTGACACTGACCTCCCCAACGCGTTGATCGCAAGTGGAGCCACGGTATCATATCAGCCACCACCAGACAACTCGTTTTGGCTGAATATCCTGATTACGTTCCTGCCATGGGTAGCACTGGTTGGTTTGTTCATCTTCTTTAGCCGCAGAGCTTCACAGGGACAGCAGGGCATCTTTAGCTTCGGCAAGAGCCGTGCCAAGCTGATTCTTGAGGATCGACCAAGCACCACCTTTGCTGATGTCGCCGGAGTCGATGAGTCAAAATACGAATTGCAAGAGGTGGTTGAGTTCCTGAAAACGCCTGCCAAGTTCCAACGTCTCGGTGGTAAAATTCCACGCGGCGTCTTGCTCGTAGGCCCTCCGGGAACTGGCAAAACATTGCTCGCTCGTGCCGTAGCAGGTGAAGCAGGCGTACCTTTCTTCTCGATGAGTGGTTCTGAGTTCGTCGAAGTGCTGGTGGGTGTTGGTGCGAGCCGTGTGCGTGACCTGTTCGATCAGGCAAAGAAGGCTTCACCAAGCATCATCTTTATCGACGAAATCGACGCCGTTGGTCGTCAGCGTGGCTCAAGCATCAATACAAATGATGAGCGTGAGCAGACATTGAACCAGTTGCTGGTCGAGATGGATGGTTTCGATAATCGTCAGGCCGTTGTGGTCATAGCAGCCACCAACCGACCAGATGGACTCGATCAAGCCCTGCTACGCCCAGGTCGTTTTGACCGTCGCGTCACTGTTGATCGTCCTGACTGGAACGGTCGTCTCGCTATCCTGAAAATTCACTCGCGCACTGTACCACTGGCACCAGATGTTGACCTCGTTGCGCTTGCTCGTGGCACCACAGGTATGGTTGGTGCGGACCTGGCAAACCTCGTCAACGAAGCGGCATTGCTAGGGGCAAGACGCAATCTTGATCGTGTGACACAAAATTGTTTTAACGATGCACTGGACAAAATTCTGCTTGGTGCGGAACGTCCACTCGTGCTCAGTGACGAAGACTTGAATGTCACTGCTTACCATGAAGGTGGACACGCGCTCACAGGTCTTGTCTCGGAAGGGTCCGATCCTGTAACAAAGGTCACAATTGTCCCACGCGGTCAGGCACTCGGCGTCACCATGTATACACCGCTTGATGATCGCTACAACTACTCGAAAGACTATCTGCTCACACAGATTGTTACTGCCCTTGGTGGTCGAGCAGCCGAGCAAGTTGTCTTTGGTAAAATTACAACAGGTGCGGAGAATGACCTGCAACGTGTGACCGCGATTGCACGTCAAATGGTCACACGCTGGGGTATGAGTGAACGAATGGGTACCGTCTCATTCAGCGAACGCCAGAGTCCTTTCGCGGGAGGTGGTGATACGGGTGCGCCTACCAATTATAGCGAAGAGACAGCAGAATTGATTGATGAAGAGGTGGATCGCATTGTTCGTAGCTCCTATGCGAAATCTGTCGAGATACTGACGGCATATCGTCCAACACTCGACCGTATCGCGGAAGAGTTACGCCGCCACGAGACAATTGACGCGAAGCAGATGCGTAACATTCTGGAGGAAACGGGAGTTCAAATTGCGTCCACGCAATCGTTACCTGTTCCTGGTGCGCCACCACAACGTGTTGTACCTACCCCTCCCACAACACCTATATCGTCATATCAGCCACCCGAAGGTGGCATGTAAAAACAC
>CAZZVE010000077.1:14424-22055 GCA_964657325.1 uncultured Ktedonobacterales bacterium | reverse complement strand
AACGCGAATATTTCAATCGTCTCGCTCACGCCCGTGAACCGCACGCTGGAAGAGGTGTATGTGCGTACAACACAGGCAAGCGACAATGCAGCGACGATTGTATAGGGACATTGCGGGAGCGTAGGGCATCGCCGTGTGTGGGAGCATGACAGGGGCAAGCCCTGTCACTACTATACTATGTTCTCGCGTGACAAGCCACGCAGTGGCGAAAAGTATAGTAGTGACAGGGCTTGCCCCTGTCATGTTACTCATCAAGCCAACGCATGAATAGCATTTTATTCATACAGAATAAGGAGCCACGAGATGAGCATATCTAACACGCAAACACGTACACCATCACCCCAAATATTCACGCGATTTTGGCGTTCGCCGACGTTGGTGGTTGCGCGTTTCACGTTGCGTAGCTATGTGCGGAGTGGTTGGATATTGGGCGATATCGTGTTTGTGTGGCTGGCGTATGCTATTTTCTTTCTGGAATTTGGGGGCAATGTCTCGTATTTCTTTGGCACGGCAGGTGAGGCTCTCGGTGTGCTCTCGATTTTGAGTACTATTGTGATGACGCAACGCGCGATGAGTGCAAGGGTCTATCTCCCATTGGCGCGGCTCACGTCACGCTCGGCCTATGTTCGGGGTGTTATCCTGGCGTCGAGTGTGCTACGTATTCCAGCGTTTTTGTTGCTCATGATTTTAGCCATGAGCTTTCATCAATTTAGTCCACCTGCTTGTAATCCCACATGTATAGCGGACGCAACGTTGAGTAATATGACTTCTGGAGCTATCGGACTATTGGTTAATTGTAGTATTCTCTCGGCACTCACTGTTTTGCTGTCGAGACCTATCGCGACACGACGTGTACAAATTATCTTTCTTACATGGTTCGCGCTTGTGCTTTACACAAATACCAGCAATACTCTCGTGGCAACATATTTTTCATGGGTTCGCATTCCGCTTGCTCCACTAGCCGTTTGTTACAATCTTGGTACAACAGGTTTCGTTGGCTGGTACTCGCCTGTTCTGTTCCTTGTGGCAATAGGTTATATTGTTGTCCTGACAGTATTGGCAGAATTTTTGTTACGAAAACGGGATTTAATTCTGCTGTAATATAATGTCTTCTTGTGGCTCCAACGTGGCAACGTGCACGCGAACTGTATCAGGATATTTCAAGCCTGTGCCTGTATTGAGCAGAACGACGCGCTCATCTTCCTTTATCCAGTTTTGTTGACGGAGCTTTTCAGCGGCGGCTAGTGTCGCAGCACCTTCAGGGCACACAAAGAGTCCTTCGTTCGTGGCGAGAGTGGCTTGTGCTTGCAACAGTTCATCATCGCCCACCGCAAGCGCGCAACCACCAGTATTATACACGGCCTCTAAAACAAGAAAGTCGCCGAGTGCTTTGGGTACATTGATGCCGAAAGCAATGGTGTTGGATGCTTTTTTAAACTGCGACTCTGTTTTGCCTTCTTGCCATGCCTGCACAATGGGATCACAACCGCTCGCCTGCACTGCGACCAAACGTGGCAGACGTTCGCCAATCCAGCCGAGTTGCTGCAATTCTCGTAGTGCTTTGTAAATACCGATGATGCCGACACCACCACCTGTTGGATACAAGATCACATCAGGAACATCCCACTGAAATTGTTCGGCAAGTTCGTAGCCCATCGTCTTTTTGCCCTCAATACGATAGGGTTCTTTCAAAGTTGATGCATCATACCAGCCATGCTGCTTCACGGCTCGCCCGACAATTGCACCAGCATCACTAATTAATCCGTTGACTAAAAATAACCTCGCACCTGTAATCGCGCACTCATTGCGGGTGATGATTGGAGCAGCCTCTGGCATGACGATGACTGCTTCGATGCCAGCCCGCGCTGCATATGTCGCCCACGCACCGCCAGCATTCCCATTGGTTGGCATCGCCAGCACCTTCACACCCAGTTCCCGCGCACGCGATACGCCAACGGCGGCACCACGCGCTTTAAAACTACCTGTAGGAATGACCCCTTCGTCCTTCACAAAAAGATGCGGTATGCCGAGTTTTGGGCCAAGACGATGCAAAGGAAGCAAAGGCGTCATACCTTCACCCAATGTCACGATATTTTCAGGGAAACGCACAGGCAACAGTTCATGATAACGCCACAAGCTATGCTCCCGATCAAGCAACATCTCCTTACTGAAATGTGTCCGTGCTCCGTCAAGGTCATAACGTGCAAGCAGTGGAGACCCACAGGTACAAAGGTGAGCAAGCGTGTCCGCATCGTACAACGTGTGGCAACGAGGACATTCAAGGTGAGCAAGAAAACTGAATGGCGGGAATGACATGACTAGCCTCCTGTGTTAGGAATGTTAGATAGCGTGTGTTATTTGGATTACAACAAGTGGCAAGAGAACAGCATTCCCATAGACGCTTATTATGTGGTATGTAATTGTAAAACATGGTAGGAATCAGATTGTGTGCTGTTATTCAAAAGGGGAAAGAACATGCAAAACGACAACGTAGCTCCTACAGACGCAGAAACCTCGGCACAGCGACCATTGAAAGAGCGTATCGGGCTAGTGGTAGCTGGCGCAGACACGAAGGCGGTCGTTGCTGCGATTGTGACGGCAGAGAATGCCGGTGTACAACAAATTTGGATGACACAAGGTGCCCCATCACCTGATACGTTGACAACATTCGCGGCTGCCGCAGTGCAAACGCAACATATCCGTATGGGCACAGCTATCGTGCCAACCTATCCACGTCACCCACTCGCATTAGCACAGCAAATACTTGCACTACATGATCTCGCTCCCGATAGAATACGCCTAGGCGTTGGACCAAGCCATCGTCCGGTCATCGAAGGGATGTACGGTCTGGCGATGCCTACACCTATGGAACATTTGAGCGAGTACGTAGGTATCCTGCGTTCGGCTTTGTGGGAGGGCAAAATTGATCATACTGGTCGCTTTTATACCATTAAGGCCACCCTACCACGCACAACACGCACACCTATCCTGATTTCAGCCTTACGTGAAGGAGCCTATTATGTAGGCGGAGAAGTTGCCGATGGAGCGATTTCCTGGGTCAGCCCCGTACCATATCTTCTCAATAGAGCAGTGCAAGCTTTACGTGCGGGTGCGACAAGAGCAGCTCGTCCCGTCCCACCGTTGATAGCCCACATTCCAGTCGCGCTCAGCGAGGACCGTCCGGCGGTGTTAGCGGCTGCCCGTAAGCAAATTGGCAGATATGGTCGGTTGCCATTTTATGCCAGTATGTTCGCGGAAGCAGGTTTTCCCGTTTCAGAGGATGGCACGATGTCTGACGCTCTGTTTGATAGCCTCGTCGTCTCAGGTAGCGAGGCTACTGTTACAGCGCGTCTCACCGAATTGCTTCACAACGGTTTAGATGAGTTGCTTGTCATGTCTGTATCGATCACAAATCCTGCGGAAGAGCAGACACGTCTTGCACAGTTGGTCGGACAGTTCTAACAGACGCCAGCAGTACCGGCAGGGATACCATTACACACGTCACTTTTTGTGATGAACTTATCGGCAATGACGGTCGATGCAATGGTATCCCGTTCAACGGCAACAGGCGTATCAAGAATTGCTGGCACGTTTCCACCGTCAAACGTAGCGATGGTCGCGCCATGCGTCAATGCAGTAATATTCGTGCCCGCATATAACGCCTTGACAAGACTTCCGACCGACTGAGCCTCTTGCGCAATAGGCTTATAGACGGTCATATTCTGCTTACCTAAAAGAATGTTATGAATACCTGTAATCGTCGCATCCTGCCCCGTTACCAGTACCTTTCCATCCAGATTGACAGCTTTCAATGCAGTGATAACACTATTCGCAAGACCATCATTTGCAGCATAGGCAACCTGGATATTATTTGTCTGATCGGATAGTGCCGTCTCCATTTCAGCCTGCGCCGTGCTATTGTTCCAATCGGGCGTGAAATTCTCGTATACATTCTCAAGGTGCCCGTTAGCAAATAGAGGATCAAGAACCGAATGAGCACCTTTGCTGAACATCAATGCATTTGTATCCGTCTGTGAGCCACTCAACATTGCAATGTTGACAGTACCATTCTTTTGATACTGTATATAATGATTAGCTATATACTGTGCTTGAAGCTGACCCACTTTTTCATTATTAAAAGAGATGTAGTAATTCACATCTTTCGACTGAATAAGACGGTCATAGGCTATAACAGGCACGTTTTGTGCTTTCGCCTTTGCGACGATAGCGGCGGCAGCCACACTATCATGGGCACCCACAACCAGGATACAATCGCCATTCGCCAGGTCTGTCTCGGCCTGATTAAGTTGTGTAGCAGCACTATCGTGAGCATTGGTATAATCGATCTGCGCATCAGGAATCGCAGCTTTGACAGCTTGCACGAGGAGCGGATGATCTTTTGTCTCCCAACGATCAGAAGAAGTCGTCTCAGGCAAGAGAATACCAACTCTTGTACATCCCTTTCCACCATTAGCAACGGGAAGACTCCCACCGCCACTGGGAAGACTCCCACTACAAGAAGAGGCTAATATGACAGTAGCAAGCAGCAGCATCGCAAATATGATAGAGTGTGCATTACTCGACAGTTTCATTTTTACGAGGTCCTTCTCCATGAACTATTCTCCAACGACTTGACGTAGTTGCTGAATGACATCTTCTAGCTGAGCGGAAGCTTCAGCAGCTGACTCAGCACCTGACACAAGTTGGTCTGTTACCTGCATCGTGACACGTATTGCGGTAGAAAGACTCTTACTGCTCCGCTCCTGGTGGGCGGAGGCACTACCAATATAACTTGCCGTTGACATAATCTGCTCTAAGTGCTGCTTCGTTTGCCACGGTTCCAGTCGTTCCCAGTTCCGTAGCAGTTCTCCCCCAATCGCGTCTAATCTATGAGCCGCGACACTGGTAGCTTCAGCATAATACTCCACTGATTTCAAGCCAGTTTGTGAAGTCTCGACAATCCAACGTTGTTCCGTTGTTGTCACCTGTTCGCGCGATGCCAGTTCGTTTAATGACTGACCGCTTTTACGCAGAGATGCAACTGATAAGAGAATCGGGCGTGTAATACTACGACCAACAAAAAGACCGACCAGTGCGGCTAACAACGTAGTAAGCACAGCAATCAAAATAAGGTAGAGGTCTTGCTGATTCGCGGCACCCGTGATCGAGTTTACAGGTCGAAGTACAAGGTAGGTCCACGGTACAACCTGACATTGCACACGATATGCTTGAAAAGATTCGTTTTGTAGAGCAGGCGTAAATTGAAAGGTTGGCGTTGCCTGTGAACCCTGGTCTAAAGTAGCAAGTGTTGGGTCAGGCAACACATTGACAGAGGCACGACTATTGCCATACAAGTTTTCATTGCTGATGCGTTGTTGTAATTGTGGAGAGAGTGGGGCAACGGCTTTGAAAAGGGCTGGTGGCAGTGTGAGTTGTGTGGTGTCTGTATTTGTATAAGCAATACGCACTCCATGATTATCAAGAATCATGGCGTAGCTTCCAGGAGCAGCATTTGTCTCGTTGTTGACCGAGGTCCATATCTCGTTGAGCTTAAGTGTGGAACGTCCAAAACCAAGTAATGTTGTGTTGGGGGCAGTAATTGAAGTATAAATATCGACGAACGCCATATGTGTTGTATCGTCAAAATAGACATCGGAGATGCGCGTTTTGTTCACACCATGCAATTGTTGCACAATTTCTGGTGCCACCGCGTATTTGCCACGTAATCCAGGCAACGCAGGATATGATAGGCGAACATTGCCATGTGTATCAAAAAGTGTCCACGTACTATAATTTGGATCAAGACGATAGCCCAGGGCTAATTCTCCAAGTGCCTGTTGCTTGAACGCCTCTTGACCGGAAAGATAGCGTTGAATGGCAAGGTACTGCCCCAGAAAGCCTATATCTTGCATACGCGCAATGAGCAAGGAATCTATCGTTTGAGCGTGAGCCTGTGCATCATTTCCCATTTCTGTCTCTGCTTGCCCCATCAGCGTTGGGCGTAAAATCAGTTCACTACCAATAACAGTAATAAGGAGTGGAAGCACAACAGCGAGCACAAGCAAAGCAGAGACTTTCACGGTCAGAGAAAGCTTCTTCCGTGAAGGCTGAGAAGACATGGACATGGATTCCTTCCTTTAATAGAGAGCAGCTATGACTGAATAAAACCATTACGCTCTAAAGCATTGAGCAGTTCCTGTATCTCGTCAACGCTACGTCCCATGAGACGCACAAGATCGCTTTCCTTGCGATGTCCATCAATCAATAAAAGTAAGCGACGATGAGTGCGCGATAGTTGCATGTTTCCTGATTGTTGTAACGCGTCTTCCCCTAATTGTAGACGCATGGGTGCTCGTGCCTGCATCCCTGTATCACTCTGGTATTGAGGTGGCACGTTTTTAACTGGATCCACCGAATGAGAAGAAAGTTGTGCAGGATACACTGGCAACGCTTCATCCTCACTTCGACTTAGTAAGGAAAAACGACATGTCTGCCATATATTGAGATAGTTGAATGCAGCAAGACCAGTTAGTGTATTTACTCTTGCCTCAACAACACGCCCATTGGCGAATGTAATAAAACCCTCTTCTACTGCTCTACCCTCGCCACGCTCGACTGTGAGCACACCACTCTTGCCCCCAATGTGTATGATGTGAATAACATCAGCGAGGCGGTCGGTCACTGTTTGACGTTGCGACTGCATATGACCCACCTTGACCTAAGAATCCTAAACCTGGGATACAAGAAAACATCGTATGTAAAATATACATCAAGGGACTAATGGGTGAGTGCTATATAGTACTTTTTGCTATATGACATGTGCTATTCCGTGTAATGTCGCATCTTCATACCATCGATGTATATATGACGTATCCCTTGCAGAATCTGCTCCGGTGAGAGGCCACGTTCTTGCCGCTGCATGTGATAGAACATGGGATTAAGCGTGACAAGTAGGGTGTCTGCAGTGAAAGAGGTATTGAGAGGGGGTAGTTCTTTGCGCTCAACAGCTTCTTTGAACAATCCATCAAAAATACTGTGTAGCGAGAGGTAAAATGGAAAGTGTTGGGTATCTACATTTTCATGACACATTGTCTCTCGCATCTCAATGAATACGATCGGGCTAAGCAAAGTACCTTGCTCTTCTAAAAACGCAACGCTAAGCGAGAGTAATCCATCCAGACGCTCAAGTGCAGGAGCATTGGCTTTTGCGCGAAAGAGGGTTGAGATATCGGCAAGTAGTCGCTCGTGTTGCTCTTGCAACAAGTCCATGCACAGGTCGCCCTTGTGAGCATAGCGACGATAGAGTGTACCCTGTCCAACACCAGCAGCTTTGGCGATCTGATGCATACTTACAGCATGGACACCATGTTTGGCAAAAAGGTGTTGAGCAACCTGTAAGATTCGTTGACGATGCTCCATTGCATCACGCCGTTCGTGCCGCACACGTCCACTCAACGATGAACGAGAAGGCAATGAGGCATCACGAATTTCTTCTATCATTCCTCTCTCCTCTTGACAAACGGACAATTGTCCGGTACACTATTTTATGTGGACAGCTGTCCACATAAAATAGTGTACCATATTGGAATGCATTGGTCAACGTTCAGCTGTGTATAGCATAGAGTTGTTGC
>CAZZVE010000077.1:0-14324 GCA_964657325.1 uncultured Ktedonobacterales bacterium | reverse complement strand
TTGCTATAGACGTTTTCCGCATTTCTGCTCTTAGATTAGAACAGATTAGTACAGACAATAGAGGGTATTCTTTTACTGATGCCCTGATTTCGACGTTGAAAACGTCATACACATGTTTGTCTTCCAAAAAAACAGGGCCGTACCTTGTTGTTGGAAGTTTTGTGAGAGGAAGTATACCATGTCGAATAGACCGGCTATTATAGCCGAGGGACTCCAAAAACATTATGGAAAAACTCATGCCCTCGACGGGCTTGATTTAGTTGCAGAAGAGGGAACCGTGCTTGGTGTCCTCGGTCCCAATGGTGCTGGTAAGACAACAGCTGTGCGTATCTTGACGACTCTCTTAAAGCCGGATGCAGGTCATGCAGAGGTTGCAGGATTAGACGTTGTAAAAGATGCTAACGCACTACGCTCGCGTATTGGTCTCGCAGGTCAATATGCCGCCGTTGACGAATACCTCACGGGCTATGAGAACCTGAAGATGTTCGGGCAGTTATATCATCTATCGGGTGCGGTTGCGAAACGCCGTGCCAATGAGCTACTTGAACGCTTCGATCTGGTTGATGCCGCCGGACGCACCGTCAAGACCTACTCCGGTGGTATGCGCCGTCGTCTGGACCTCGCGGCAAGCTTGATTGTCACTCCGCCAGTCATCTTCCTTGATGAACCAACAACTGGTCTCGACCCGCGTGGTCGTCTCGCAATGTGGGATGTCATCAGCGGACTTGTCTCCGAAGGTACAACAGTGCTGCTCACCACACAGTATCTGGAAGAAGCAGATCAACTGGCAAATTCGATCATGGTGGTCGATCACGGGCGTGTCATCGCCAAAGGCACTGCCGACGAACTGAAAACACAGGTCGGTGGCGAACGTCTTGAGATCACGCTGGCACGTGGGGGTGATCTCGATGCGGCCCGACAAGCGGTTAGTCCCTACAGTGCGGGTGATATTCAGGTTGATGCCGCGGCACGACGCCTCGTGGTGCCAGTCGCGCGTGGCGCACAACTGCTTGCATCAGTTGTCCGTGATCTCGATGCCGCGCAAATCGCCCTGGACGATCTCGCTTTACGCCGTCCAACACTTGATGATGTCTTCCTCACATTGACTGGACGTGCCGCTACCGAAGAGGATGCGCCCACAGAAGAAAAGGCTGCTCGGCCTTTGGCAAGGAGTTCACGATGAGCCGTGATATACGTATAGACGAAAAATTTGTGCCAATGGTGCGTCCTTCACTGTATTGGACCTTTGCCGATGCGCTTGTGCTGGCACGCCGTAACTTGATGCAGATTCCGCGTATTCCCGAAGAATTAATCTTTTCAACCATTCAGCCGGTCATCTTCGTCCTGCTCTTCCGCTATGTGTTCGGCGGTGCAATTGCGGTACAGGGTACGTCATATGTCAACTACCTGATGGCGGGCATCTTCGCACAAACGGTCATCTTTGGCTCGACCACAACAGGGATTGGGCTTGCCAACGACATACAAAAGGGCCTCGTTGACCGCTTCCGTTCGCTTCCAATGGCGAAATCGGCCGTACTCACGGGTCGTACATTGTCTGACCTTGTGCGTAATGTCATTGTGGTAGCCATCATGTGGATTGTCGGTCTGCTCGTTGGTTTTCGACCCGAAGGCTCATTCCTGGAACTAGCAGGTGCTATTGGCATGCTCTTGTTTGTCAGCTTTGCCTTCTCATGGATATCGGCAACAATCGGCCTTGCAGTGAGTAGTGTAGAAGCGGCACAGTCTGCTGGCTTCATCTGGCTCTTCCCGTTGACCTTTGCCAGTAGCGCGTTTGTGCCCACCGCAAGTATGCCTAGCTGGTTGCGTGTCTTTGCGGAACATCAGCCAATTACATTGGTTATCAATGCGGTACGTGGTCTGCTTCTCAATCACCCTGATGCCGGAACGACTTGGCAAGCAGTCGCATGGTGCCTGGGTATTCTCATTGTCTTCGTTCCATTGGCAGTATTAGCCTACGGACGCCGTACGGCACGGTAATACAGAGGGAACACAAAATCCGCCTTTGCAATGCAGAGGCGGATTTTGTGTTCCCTCTAGGATTTTATTTGAACAACGTTGGTACGTTCGTCGTGTAGAACTCAGCTTCAAGGTACTCCAAAAGCAGAGCAAAGTTCAGAATGTCGGCGTCGTTCTTAAGAGACGCGGATGGGTCTTGACCACCATTCAGGCTGGCGATAAAGGGTGATACGTCTTTCACGATATCGGCCTGCATAATTGGTTTGTCAAAGGCACCATTGTCGCTCACTGGCTTGCCCAACAAAACATCAAGAAAACCTGCATGGCGTGCTTCAATCGTCAAGATCGAGCCTGCTGCCGCAAGATATGCCTTAGCAGTGATCGCGGGAGCAGCCATCAGATATGCCCCAACACCAACATTCTCAAACACTTGTGAGAGCTTGGCAAAAGAGTCTAAGTCCGCCTGTGCCAGTCCCTTGAAAGTTGGCTTAGGACGAACTGGAACTCCGGCTTTGTGCAATGCACCTTTCAGGAATGTTACGTGCGCTGTCTCATCATTCATGATTTCAGTAAATGCCGCTTTAGTATCTGAAAGCGCGGGCAGTGCCAGGCCAACAGGTGCAGTTGTAGATGTTGGTGTGCTGCTTGTTGTTGTTGCCTGTGTGCTACCTGTAGTAGTTGTTTGACTACCACAAGCAGCAAGTAACCCAACAGAAGCGGCTACTGCGACTCCAGTGACCGAGCGACGCAAGAACAAGCGACGTTTAGGTTGTATAAGAACATTCGTTGTGTTTTCGGTCTCGATTGAATCCATTATGATTTCCTTTTTTGCCAACACAGTTTGAATAACTTCAAATGGGTGCCTGTGGAGGCTTCTATCGAACAATAGGCAAGTGACAAAGTTATTGCCCTATTGCTAGTATATAAATCGGACCAAATACTCAACTACTTTTTGAGCATATCCTTATATCTACATCAATAGTTACAATATACTCTTTTTCGTCGTCAGCGGTATTCTTACTGTGATTACAGTCCCTTAATATACTCATGCTACAATCTCCTCAAAAGCATAAAGAAGGAGAGGCAAAGCAATGGCAAGAACAATTTTAGATTCGCAACTACAGGCTATTACGACGAACATCATCAACTTAGGTGGGCTGATTGAGCACGCACTTGAACAGGCACTGCAAGCAGTGGAGTCAGGCGATCAGGCACTATGCGGACTCGTGATCGCATCCGATACGGAGATGGACGATCTGAGAGTAGAGATAGATCGGCTGACATTTCAATCGCTTACACTACAGCAACCACTTGGTGGGCGTGATCTACGCCTCCTGTCCTCTATACCATCAATTACAGGTGACTTGGAACGTACCGGCGATAACGCGGTGGGCATTGCGAAACTACTCCTGCGTATGACACCCCTGCGTAAGACGGGTGTGAGCCATCTTGAAATTAATTCGTCTTCCGCGACAAGCGATAGCCAAGAGGATGCAACCGATCATCCCATTACTGAGGCATCAATTATTGCTGGTATTCTCGCGCTAGGACAAGAGGCACGAGACATGCTACATAAAACAATACAAGCTTTTACCACTAATGACGCGCAGGCTGCCCACACACTTTTGCAGGCAGACGACCTTGTAGATGAACGCTATTCGACAGTACGTCAGGATTTGATGACGATGCTATCAGGCATTCATGCAATTCCAGCACTGCAACAAGATGGACTTGCGATGCAACGTATGACGTACTGGCTCTGGATCGCGCATAACCTTGAGCGTGTGGGTGATCACTGCACCAATGTTTGTGAGCGCATTGTCTTCTTTGTTGAAGGTGATAGAAGTTAAAGGAAAGAGGAATGCAAGGCCGACAAAGGCTAGCCTTGCATTCCTCTTTCTTTAACCTCGACTTTCGCACAAATATATGTTATAGTTGTGTATAAGACGTTTAGTCAGAACAGGCACGAACACCATAGAAGCTGTCCCCTGCCTTCCCATCTACCATAAATACTTTCATATACCACCTTCATTGTATTGTATGAAGAACGTCCTCATCAGCAGAAGGTCTGGGAAGAAACAATATTAATTTGGCGCAAACCGTGTACTGTCATGCCTTTTGTGCCAAACTAGCGTAAAGGACTACCCCCCCATGAAAATCGCACACATAGCCCCACCGTGGATTAGTATTCCCCCTAAAAACTACGGAGGGACAGAAACTGTGTTGTACAATCTGGTCGAAGAACAAGTGGCACAAGGACACGACGTAACGTTGTTTGCAGCAGGTGATGCTACAACATCGGCAAAACTCGTTTCATTTTTTCCACATTCCCTTCTTGACTCAGGTGTACCATGGCAAGGGCACCTTAAAGCTTACTATCATCTGCATAAAGCGGTCGAATATATCAAAGATCATGACTTTGATGTGGTACATACGCATCTTTCCTCTAGCGCCGATATGTATCTTTTTCCCCTCATGGCCCATCTTGCTGTACCACACGTCATGACACTCCACAGTCACTTCCCCTTTGATCGTGTCCAGTCATGGAAGGGTGATGCTGACGACTACTATATAGAAGATTGGGCATCGACAGTGCCGATGGTTATGATCAGCAAGCAGGCGCGAGCGAATACAACACTTCCCCTTAACATAGTGGGTGTTGTACATCACGGCTTGCCGCTCCAACAATTTCAAGCTACAACACGACAACCAGAGAACTACCTCGCATGGCTAGGCCGTTTTGTACCCGAAAAAGGTGCTCATCTGGCTATCGAGGCCGCGAAAAGAGCAGGCTTACCAATCGTACTCGCAGGTACCATCGACAAGCACGTTGAGGAATCGGTAAACTACTTCGAGCAGAAGATTAAACCACTTATTGACAATCAGCAAGTCAAATATATAGGACCAGTCAACATGCAACAAAAGATTGACTTGTTCAGTCATGCTCTTGGGATGCTGAATCCTATTCAATGGGAAGAGCCGTTTGGTATGGTGATGATCGAAGCGATGGCGGTGGGCTGTCCGGTTATTGCCTTTGAGCGTGGAGCGGCACCTGAAATCGTCGCGCATGGAACAAGCGGCTTTCTCGCGCAGAACATAGACGAGATGGTACACTGCATTGCGCGCCTCTCAGAGCTTGAGCGCACACAAGTTTCCGCACATGTTGAGCAGCACTTCACGGCTCGCGTGATGGCTCAAAAATACGTCAAGGTTTATAAGCAGGTCATCGCGTCTTTCCAAAAAGAGCGTGTTGCAAGCAGCTATCCTTACGATGTATCAGTAGCGTTACGCTCTCCTGCCTCTACAACCACATTAGTACCGCTTGTTTGACGTATAATAGGGAAAGAAAGGTAGACAGAATTATGGAAACAAATGCCGAAGGCACGTACTTCGAGGAGGGTGATCGTGTACGTATCATCCGCACCGGCGAACAAGGACATGTCAACGCCACAGATGGTGGCGTTGTCTATGTACTTATAGACGGTACCGAAGAGACGAAACTCTTTTCCGCACGTGTGGATAAAGACGCGTACATTGAATTAGTAACACAGTAAGAACTGCAAGGGCATACAGGGACAACCCTGTATGCCCTTGCAGTTCTTACTGTGTTACTAATTCATCATTAATATTCTTTGTATCAGAACCGTACTTAGAGACGAGCATCGAGTAACACGTCAAAATCAGTGACCAAACAAGCTAGACTATCATCTGCAGCATAACCAAAGTACGACGCATAACAGCCATCGCCCCAGCCACTTGAAAAGAGCACGAGATTGCCACCCGTCGCATCATTGAGTGCCACCCCCCAATCCTGCTGAGATGTTGTAGTACCACGCACGACCGCTTCCATCAACTCCCACGCTTTCTCCAATCGAGCATCCACAGAAGTTTCAAAATAGGTATGGACCGCATCAACCAGTCTGCCTCGTTCGTCGGGCGTATCTGCCATACTGGAGGGCAAGCCACGCCACTTTTCCAAGTCGCGTACTCCGGCCTGCTCAAAGAGCCACACAACTACGTCCATATCCACAAAACAGCCAGTTCCTGCGTCAACTCCATAGCAGAACTGCTCACCAGCTTTCAGAGTGTTCACATCCTGACCAGCTACCAGAGCCATCTCCCAGCGTACAACATCCGATGTGTTAAAACGCAGTTTCGCACATGCAACTCGTCTGTCGTTCTTTGAAGAAAGAGACTCCGCAATACTGATGAAAATTGGAAATCGGCCGAGAGGAACTCTCGTCGTGTACGCTTGTGGAGCAGAATTCAACCAAAACGGATCACATGCCACAACCGAGCCACTCGTAATCAGTAATTCTCCGGCCTGTGCAACACGCATGTAGAACCTTTCACCTCTTTCATCATACACCTGTAAGCCTGGAGTAAACGCTAACGAAAAATCGGTTGAGCGTATCTCTCCTTCCCCACCATTTCCAGAATTGTGTATTTCAGTCATATGAATCACTCCTTCTATGTTGTGCTCCAACAAAGCATACAGATGGAACATGTGCATCTAAACCACTCTCGTAGTCGTGTCTCACACAAGAGACATAACAATTGAAAAGAGGGCGACGCACACATGTTTACGTCGATCACAGCAGTATCCTATCAAGGCACGCAAGGCCACGAACACCTGTGGACAAGTACACAAGAAAAAACAACACTTTCCTTTACCGCAACAACGCTTGGGCAGTCCATTGTACGTGTTCGCTGTTTGCGCACTACTCATGTAGATACAGTACGCTATAGCCTTGTTGACGGTGCTATAGGCACACTTCCCTATCATTCATGGATTGTTGCAACAGGTGACGAGCATTGGGAACACAATAATAGTGACGAAAAGAATACTCAAGCGCACCTTGAAGCGTATTTGCATAACTTCTCTTACTCTGAAGACGCTCTCCGTCTCACACGACCACTCGCTCCACAAGAATATATTTACGGGCTTGGTGAGCATACAGACAAGCTAAACCTGCGTGGACGTACCTTTCCTCTCTGGACATATGATCCTCCAAAGGGACACAGTACTCATACTGTAGCCATGTATGCCGCGCTTCCTTTCTCGCTGCATATTGACGCTATGACAGGTACAGCTTCTGGCATCCTTATCGACCATACGGGCCGTATTGAGATGGACCTGGGCCATCAAGACTCAGGGAAATTTCAGGCAACACTACAGGGAGATGACTTTACAGTTTATTTTATCGCTGGCCCCACGCCTGCCGATGTATTACATCATTATACAGAACTTACAGGTCGCATGCCTCTTCCCCCAAGTTGGTCGCTTGGCCTACAACAAGCACGTTGGAGTTACGCCACAGAGCAGCAGGTACGGGACGTAGCGACAACACTGCGCGAACGCAATCATCCCAGTGATGGTGTCTGGCTAGATATTGACTATATGCGTGGGTATCGTCCCTTCACCTGGAACCCTGAAGCATTCCCTGACCCGCCTAAATTGATAAGCGACATGGGCACGTTAGGCTTCCATATTGTGCCTGTGATCGACCCTGGCTTCAAAACTGATGCAGCTTATGCTCCGTATCAAGAAATTATTGAGCATGATTATATGTGTCGCTTGCCAAACGGTGAGGCATTTGTCGGTAGCGCATGGCCTGGCGATTGTGTATTTCCCGATTTCTCACGCGATGAGGTGCGCATGTGGTGGGGAAGCCTCTATCAAGATTTTCTTAAACAGGGCATCGCGGGTAGCTGGAACGATATGAACGAACCATCATTGACAACAATGATGCAGAAGCACACGACGAACATTTCAGGAGCATCGTTTTCTAACGACATTCTACATCGGGCTGGTGGAGAGGAGCCAACGGGACCAGATGGACCACCAACATCACATCTCTTTTTCCATAATGCCTATGGTCTACAGATGGCACGTGCCGCGCGAGAAGCAGCACAGCGTCTAGCACCAAATGCGCGTCCCTTCGTGTTGACTCGTGGCGCAACAGCTGGTGTTCAACGCTATGCCGCCGTATGGACGGGAGATAACTCAAGCTGGTGGGAACATATTCGTCTCGGCATGGTCATGTGTCTCAATTTGAGCATGAGCGGCGTTCCCGTCGTTGGAGCAGATATCGGCGGATTTTGGGAGAACTGTACAGGCGAATTACTAGTACGCTTCGCACAGATGGGGGCGTTATTGCCATTCTGTCGCAACCATAATGCGTTGCATGACCGCGAGCAAGAACCGTGGTCATTTGGCGAACCATTCGAGAGTGCCTATCGTACCGCGATTGAACAACGCTACCGCCTTCTACCCTATCTTTATACACTTTTTCAAGAAGCAGCGGCAACGGGCGAACCTATCATTCGCCCACTTTACTATCACTTTCCACAAGACGAACAGGTTTATGCTACCGATGTGGCTGAAACAGAGTTTCTTGTAGGGTCGAATCTACTCACCGCTCCCATCTATATGGAAGGTGCGTTGACGCGTCAAGTGTATCTTCCTGTAGGAACCTGGATGAGTTACTGGGACGGACAGGTATACACAGGTGGTCAATGGCATGTTGTGAATGCAGCACTAGATCGGTGGCCCTTGTTTGTACGAGCGCAAAGCATTCTTCCGCTTGGTCCCGTCATGCAACACGTGAGTCAACATGCAACCGACCCTTTAACTCTGAACTGCTACATGAGCGAAAATGGAGAGGTTAATTATACCTTGTACGAGGATGACGGCTCAACACTCGCCTATCGCAGCGGCACCTTTGCACACACCGTGATTACCTGTTCGGTCAATGAAACACAGGTGAGAGTGAACATCGAGGAACACTATGACTCTTACCGACCACAACGCGAGTGGTATGACGTGATCGTCCATACAGAATCACGAGACTTACACACGCGGCTGAAGGCAGGTCAAGGTCAGGTGAGTCATGTATGGTAATGCTGTATTGCCTTTGATATAACAGGGTTTTCGTAGGGACTAGATTTATCGCATCCAGGGCAATTTATCGCCTATGATTACAACGCGAAGATGTGTCGATAGAATCTCGCGCGATAAATCACGCCTCGGACGCGATAAATCTAGTCCCTACAACTTCTACCCCACACCACCTGCTCATGTGCTATAATATATACAAGACTTGCAATCTCGCACCTCTCTTATTATCCCTCGGAAATGTATACACGAAGCTAAAACTTCCTTATCCAGAATAGACTATAGGAAATATTGTTAGAAGGAAAACACAATGAGCAAGCAGTTTGCTGAACCAAATGGTCATGCACATACGCCGTGGGTGAGCAGTAACACCTATTCCGCTCGAATTCAAGAAGCCATGCGTCATAATAAGCTCTATTCCACTGACTATCCACTAGCCATAACACTTCTGAACGCAGTCAAGAGCGGGCTTACAATGGAGCAATGGCAAGAAGAGCAGCAACGGCGCGTCACAACGCTTACTAACCAGACACCGGATGCGACGCGCGCACACGCGGACGCCGCCAACCGTTATGAGCAAACTATCAAGAATATGCGTGATTTGCAACTCTGGCCCTGGGAATAATATCGACTCCTAGTCCATCTTGTGAAAAGAGGTTCCTCTTGAAAATAGATAGACAAACGAGGACATTTGCCAAACAAGTCCAGGTAGATTTACTTGGACTTGCCGACACAGACCTCTTTCAAACTATTCAGCTTTGGACAGGCGAGGGACAGGCAAGCTACGTCTCGTTAGAGGCATATATTGCATTAGGCTACACGCGTAGTGCTGGTAACGATAACCATGCAATAAGCATGCTATCAACACGCGAAGGTGTAGAGAATATTCAATGGCTTGCACCTGCGCCACAACACTTGCGTGACTTGTTGCGAGACATGTCTATGCCATTATTCGTACAATATGTGCTACCACTCGCGTTTGAATCACTGCACATTGTGCATCCTGAATGGGGTGAGGGCGCAACGTTCAACGCGCATCTTGCTAATCATCTTCGCGCACTGCTCACTAAACGATAAACAATGCTCTTCAGGCAACGAATATTTTCTGGCCTTTTTCAGCACTCTCGATTGCACCAAAGACCATTGCAAGACTTTTGATATTGTCGGCGGCGCGTGTCTCAGGTTGTGTTCCATTTTGGATACAGGTAAAGAATTCTCGGATAATCCCTGCATGGCCATCCACATTGCTTGCCTCATAAGGTGGAATAAGTACGTCGGAGTAGGTAGAAATAAAGCCACCCGTTTCTTTCACTCCTTGTATCTGTGTACTCTCTCCTCCATCCCACTTCGCGCTACCTTTTTGTCCAATAAAACGCCAATCGCACTCCCAGGATGTGGGAAGACCTTCAGCACACCAACTACCACGATAGGTGTATATAACGCCATTGCTCATCTCGAAAATGACGATAGCAGATGCATCATGTTCATACCATGACCCCTGAGGATTCCATTCATAGCAATAGACAGAGACAGCATCTGCTCCTATAAGTAAACGGGCCGCATCAAATGAGTGAATCGCCATATCGAGCAACAATACGTGTCGCATTGAGTCCCGAAAGCCTCCAAAGTGCGCTCCCATATAGAAATCGCTATTGACAGTTGTGAGCAAACCTAAGGTATCCGAAGCCAAAAAATGTGTCATGCGTCGAATGTTCGGGTCATAGCGACGATTCTGGATCACCGCGAAAATTTTATTGGCCTGATGTGCTGCATCAACCATCTCTCGTGCCTGTGCCATCGAGTCGGCTAACGGCTTTTCGCTTAATACATGACATCCTTGCGCGAGGGCTTGCATAGTAACGCTATAGTGAGCTTCTGGAATCGTACAATTAAAGACAGCATCAGGCGTTGTCTGCTGCAATACAGTGTGTAAATCGGTCCCTATCACAGCTTGCGTCAACTGATACTGTGTGGCTTTCTTCTGTGCTGCCGCCTCAACCACATCGACCAGACCAACAATTTCTACCTGCGGTAAAGCAAGCGCAGCATCAAGCCATGCACCGCTCATGCTTCCACAACCAACTAACACAGTACGAATTTTCTTATGGTTATTCATGCATGTGGCTTTCTCTATATAGACAATTGTAGAGGTCCCGTTCATAAAATGCACCCTTTAAAGCGCACGCGCGGCTGGTCGTGAGCGTAGTTGAAAGGCGTGAATAATCATACCGATTCCGAACACGATGCCGTAAATTCCAACTACCCAAAGAAGGGACAAGATACCAGCACCAGGACGCACAAAGAGCAGAATTGCTAGCAAAATCGAAATGATGCCACCGATAGCGAGACCCCAGGCGAAAGAACTCCGCACGGTAAATGCTGCAATCAGTTCCATTATACCAGTCACCAGTGCCCATGCCGCAATAACATATAGCAAAACCACAGCCGTTTCACCAGGATAGACAATCGCAACAATACCCGCGATGATACCAAGTATACCCTCGATGAGTAACCAGCCCCAACGTGCATGTGTGCCTCGTTCTTGAAACGCCACATACACCGCCGTAATACCATCAACAATGGCGTAGAACGCGAAGACATAGATAAGCGTCAATAAAGCAATCCCAGGTAAAAGCAACGCGACAAGTCCAAAGAGTACCGCCAGAATACCTCGAAGTAAGAGAACCCACCAGTATTGACGAGCCGTTTGTATGCTAGTGCCAATCATCATATCCTCCTTGCAGAGCAAAGGTGCTTACGCCGATAAGTACGCGAATGTTAAAGGTGTTTCCTAAACACATCATACACTTATAACACGTAAAAGTGCTAATAATACAGACATTTTCTGAAAGAGTCATCTAGCTAAAAACGTAACATATCTTATAAGCAGAGTGTTCTTTCGGAAAAAAGCAAGGTACAATGTCAAGGGATGCACAAAGTGTATCCCTTCATGTAACTGCTACGTGTCCGTTATTGTGTAACGTTTTTCGTATTAAGAGGAGAGTCTCATGGCAACTGTCAATCAGATAGCTACCGTCGATCAGGCACGTTTGGACTTGATGAATCGCTATTGGAACGCCGCGAACTATCTGACGATTGGTCAGATTTACTTAAAGGAAAACCCTTTACTACGAGAACCACTGCTAGCCGATCATATTAAGCCGCGCCTCCTTGGACACTGGGGTACTTCTCCTGGTCTAAGTTTCATTTATGTGCACGTCAATCGTTTGATTCAAGACCATGATGTGAATGCGATCTATCTTACTGGTCCTGGACACGGTGGCCCAGCATTGGTCGCGAATGTCTATCTGGAAGGCACGTACACGGAGATATATCCTAATATCTCACAAGATACCGAAGGCATCCACAAACTGTTCCGCCAGTTTTCCACGCCAGGAGGTATACCGAGCCACGTGAGCGTGCCTACGCCTGGGTCCATTCATGAGGGTGGTGAGCTTGGTTACGTTCTCTCTCATGCCTATGGTGCTGTTTTCGACAATCCAGACCTGATTGCGATTGCTGTTGTCGGCGATGGTGAGGCCGAGACTGCTCCTCTTGAAGGCTCATGGAAGAGTCTCAAGTTCCTCAACCCTGTACGCGATGGTGCTGTGCTCCCGATTCTACACCTGAACGGCTACAAAATTTCTGGACCCACTGTGCTTGGGCGCGAAGAAGACGAAAGCGTCCAAAAACAAATCGAAAGTTATGGTTACGAGGTGCATTTCGTCGAGGGTGACGATCCCATGACCATGCACAAAGCCTTCTCAGACACACTTGAGACATGTTATAGCAAGATTCGTGCATATCAGGAAGACGCACGTACACACGGTTTCTCAGGAGTTCCACACTGGCCTGTTATCGTGCTACGTACGCCAAAAGGTTGGACGTGTCCGAAAGAGGTTGACGGTAAGCTTATCGAGGGTACATTCCGCGCTCACCAGGTACCGATAGAGGATGTGGCTACCAATCCAGCACACCTGGCACTTCTGGAGCAGTGGATGCGTAGTTATCACCCTGAAGACGTTTTTGATGAGCACGGACGTTTTGTTGCTGACCTCGCCGCCCTTGCACCTAAAGGCGAACGGCGCATGGGGGCTAACCCTAATGCGAACGGTGGGAAGGTGCTGGTAGACCTGGACCTGCCAAAATTTACCGATTATGCCATTGACGTGCCAAAACCTGCGACAGAGCATCATGAGTCTACACGACAATTTGGTAAAATGATGCGTGACATTTTCACACGCAACGCCAAGCAGCAAAACTTCCGTCTCTTCTGCCCTGATGAGACCAACTCGAACCGTCTAGGCAATGTATTTGAGGTCGAGAATCGTACATCGACCGGAAAAATCATCTCGATTGACGATCACATTTCGCCTGATGGTCGGGTCATGGAAGTGTTAAGTGAACACTTGTGTCAAGGATGGCTTGAGGGCTATTTACTCACAGGTCGGCACGGTGTCTTCGCCACCTACGAAGCGTTTGCAATGGTCTCCGACTCTATGACCATTCAACACTCGAAGTGGTTACAGGAAGCTGATAAACTGGCGTGGCGTGAGAAAATCGCCTCGCTCAACATTCTCCTCACCTCGACCTGCTGGCGCAACGATCATAACGGCTTTAGCCATCAGGGTCCCGGCTTGATCGACACAGTTCTTTCCAGGAAAGGCGTTGTTGCACGCATCTATCTACCACCAGATGCCAACTGTTTGATGTCGGTTGCCGACCATTGTTTGCGCAGCCGCAACTATGTAAACCTGATTGTGATTGACAAGCAGCCTCAACTGCAATGGCTCAACATGCAAGATGCGATTACACACTGTGCGCAGGGCATTTCAATATGGGATTGGGCAAGTAACACTGATCACCTGCAGCCTGATGTTGTGCTTGCTTGCTGTGGTGACATTCCAACGTTGGAAACGGTTGCAGCCGCGGATTGGTTGCGCAAGCACATTCCAGAATTAAAGGTCCGTGTGGTCAACGTTGTTGACTTGATGCGTCTCTATCCGCCAGACCTGCACCCGCATGGTATGGATGAGGCAAAGTTCGTTGAGCAATTCACAGAAGCACAACCTGTCGTGTTTGCGTTCCACGGTTATCAACGTGCTATACACGAACTCGTGCATGGACGTACAAACGCGGAACGTTTTCATGTGCGTGGCTTCAACGAGCAAGGCACAACGACAACGCCTTTCGACATGGTTGTCCTCAATAGCATGAGCCGTTATCATCTCTGTATTCTGGCTCTGCAACACGCAACTCGCTTCAAAGACGTAATCGCTCCGCTTATTGCAGAGTGTAATGCTATGTTGGACAAACACCATACATATGTACGAGCGAACCTGGAAGACATACCAGAGGTCCGCGACTGGGTCTGGACGGACTAAGCAGCCTTCCCTATAGGGACCGATGTATCGCGTCCTCGTCGGCAATTGGTCGCCACGAGGACGCG
>CAZZVE010000076.1:0-22126 GCA_964657325.1 uncultured Ktedonobacterales bacterium | reverse complement strand
AAATAGCGCGGAAAGATATACCTTTATGTTCGGCTTTACATCAACTTCTCTTATGCACTTCTTGGAAAGTTATGGGTATCTAGCAGTGCTTGTTTTTGTGGCTATTGAAAGTACTGGCATCCCCTTTCCAGGCGAAACAATGCTGATTATTGCTGCCATTTACGCAGGCAACACACATCATCTGTCTATCCCATTTGTTATTGCCTCTGCCGCGTTAGGAGCTATTTTAGGAGACAACCTGGGCTTTTGGGTAGGGCGTGAGGGTGGATACCGCCTTTTACGTCGCTATGGTCGTTACGTACATCTCGACGAGCGCAAACTTAAACTGGGACAATATCTTTTTCAGAAGCACGGTAACAAGGTCGTCTTCTTTGGACGTTTTGTCGCTGTTCTGCGAGCATGGGCAGCCTTTTTAGCAGGAACAAACCGTATGCGCTGGCCCAGTTTTTTACTTTACAATGCACTAGGAGGAATCATCTGGGCAACAATCTTTGGCCTAGGTGGTTATTTCTTAGGCAATAAAGTTAATCAGTTGACGGGACCAGTAGCAATTGTAGCAATTGTGCTCGCTGCGATTGTTCTTATTGCGTTTTTCATCTTCCTGCGTCGCAATGAAAAGCGTTTAGAGGATGAGGCTGAACGTGCATTACCAGGACCACTAGACACTCGCCAGAAGAATGAAAAAGACAAGGAACATGTGAAGCAATGAAAGAGTTTTTATAGAGAAATATGCTACAATAACGTATGAGGACAAGTACAGGAAAGGAAGCATATACATGCCATTACAAACACCAGAAAGACCAGATCCACTGCCACAAACAGAGCCAGACGTAGCTCAACCGTTGCCAATACCGCCGGAAACAGAGCCAACTCCTGAGCCCCTGCCTGAGTCTCCTCCACCTCTTACACCACAGGAAATCCCTGAGCCAACACCCGATGTTCTTCCACAAATGGAACCAGATGTTATGCAACCACTACCCGATACAACATCTACTCCAACACCTCTACAGCCACCAGAGTAGCGGTCTATGTGAATTACTTTTCATCTTTGGTCAAAGTAGATTGTATCTGCTTTGACCACGCCTCCAGTAGTCAACGTCGGATGAGCCATCTCCTCGACAGCACGGCCTAAGCCGAAATACCATACAACACGTTTCTCCTCTATTTCGCCACTCACCTATACTAGTGACAGATGCGTACTACATGGCAAGTGCAGTATAGCGATAGTTTCCTAATCAAAAAATTGTATTGCACACGAGTATAAAAAGTATGTAACGCTTGACTTTTCTTGCTATCTTTACTATGCTTTCATCAGATACTAGACAGTATAGTATAGTCACATAGCACTATCTATAAAGGATAACAGAAATATATGACAGGAGTTCGTCTCGACAAAAGTAAAGGAAGTGGAAAAGAGCGTCTTGTACAGGCTGCGCGCTTTCTTACGCAACAAGCGACTTTTGAAGAGATTACCATTGACGAGATTGTCAAAGCAGCCGATCTCTCACGCCCTGCCTTTTATTATCATTTTTCAGGAGGCAAAGAAGAACTACGGAATGAGTTAGTGCGTTCTGGCTATCTAGGAGACGAACCGATACCAGATGTACGTCAAGGGATAGTTGAAGCGGCTTTACGCGTTTTTGGACGTTCGGGCGTCTCTTCAGCAACGTTAGAAGATATCGCAAATGAGGCAGGCATCTCGCGCGGTGCTCTATGCTGGCATTACCGTAGCAAAGACGACCTGCTTGCCGCAATCGTTCAGCATCATGAAAGCTACCAAGCATTACGTCAAGCTCTTGAAAAGCTCGAACAAGACTTGCAAAATGGTATGGAACTCGATGATGAAACCTTTTTGCGTCGCATTGCTGAAGGCTTCTATGATTCGCTTACCGCGCAAAGCGACCTTGCACGTCTGCCCATTCTTTTGCTGTATACACATCCTGAAGTGGCGCACATTCTTGCAGACAAGATTGTCAAAGGACGTAAGCCCATCACAGAATATGTGAGAAGACGGCAAGCAACAGGAGCTTTCAGTAAAGGCATCGATGCCGCATTCTTTGTACAAATTCTTGCGATGTCCTTCTATATGCGTGCCGCTGGGCGTGGACTTAATGATCTTTTGCCATTTGCCCATCTTTCACGAGACGAGGCAGTTCAGCAACTTGTCTCGCTCTTGCTCTATGGAATTGTGCCACGTGACCCTACAACGTCGTGTATACAGCCACTCAAGGAAGAGACATAACGCAGAGGAGTATGCGCAAATTAAGAAAAGGGTGTAGAACTCTTTTCTCGCTGTTTTCATCTTTTAACACAAAAGGAGTCTCCCATGCAGGGTAATGCTCAAGCCACGAGGCGCGAGGGCGGGTTGGCATACAAATGGGTGGTTGCAAGCGTGGTCGTATTTGGGGTGTTTATGAGCATCCTAGATCAGACAATTGTGAACATCGCCATTCCACGCCTACAAACCGCTTTTGGTGCGGACATCCACAGCGTTCAGTGGGTGCTTACCGCCTATATTCTTACACAAGGAGTGATAACTCCAACAGCAGGATACTTCGCGGACACACTGGGAACGAAACGATTTTATATTATTTCGCTTGCAGCCTTTACCATTGGCTCCGTCCTCTGTGGTCTCGCATGGAGTTTGCCAGCACTTATCTTCTTCCGCGTCTTGCAAGGTGCGGGTGGGGCTGCATTGTTTCCTCTATCCATTACCATGCTTTTCCGCGAGTTTCCACCACAGGAGCGCGGTATTGCGTCGGGCGTCTTTGGAGTACCAGCACTGCTAGCACCAGCCATTGGTCCAACACTTGGCGGCTACCTTGTCACCTATGCAGGTTGGCAGGCCATTTTCTTTATCAACTTACCTATTGGCATTCTCGCTATCGTACTTGTTTCTCTTTTCATTCGTGAGACAACGGCACAGGTCAATCAACGCTTTGATTTCCTGGGGTTTTTCTTTGTCGCGCTCGGCCTTACGGCTGTTCTTTACGGACTCTCAGATGCAAGTACCGATGGTTGGGGATCAGGACAAGTGATTGGGGCAATTATCATTGGTTTGATAGCACTCGTCATTTTTGTCTTTGTCGAGCTTGCTATTGTACGACGAGAAGGCCGACCACTACTTGATCTACGCCTGTTTACAAACCGACCTTTTACGCTCAGCATTATTGCTAGCTTGTTCGTCATCTTTAGCTTGTTTGGTGGCGTGTTTCTCTTTCCACTCTACTTACAAAGTCTCCGTGGACAAAGCGCGTTTCAAGCTGGCGTCGTCTTGCTTCCGCAAGCATTAGCAGCGATGGTGGCAACCATTGTAGGAGGTCGCCTTGTTGACCGCATCGGCGTAAGAGGAGTCATGGTTCCTGGCTTGCTCATTCTTGCCTATGCGACATGGCAACTTTCTTTTCTTTCGCTCTACTCATCCTACGGGTGGATACAACTCATACTCATCATTCGTGGTCTTGCTCTTGGCTTCTGTGTGCAACCACTTACAGTTGCTGGACTCTCTGAGATAAGCCCACGTCAGTTAGCACAAGCATCATCGTTGAATACGGTAGCACGTGCTGTCGCTAGCTCGCTGGGCATTGCGATACTCGCAACCCTTGTTCAAACACAGACTCAAATCCACTACGGGCACCTTGCAGAACAGGTCACACCATCTTCACGGCTTGGCCAATTGTTTCCACAATTGCAAGCACTTTTTGTTTCAGAAGGAGGAGACCTTCTTTCCGCAAAAACGGCTGCACTTCAGACAATTAGCGGCCTAGTGCAAGAACAATCATATATACTCGCCATTCAGGATGCCTTTACATTCAGTTTAGGTGTGACATTTCTTGCGATTATCGCAGTTCTGTTTGTCAGCCAGTCTCGGCGTCCAGCTACACCTACCCCAAGAACAGGACAGGGCACACCTGGGGAAGAAACTGAAGAAGAAACTTCACATCCCACATTTGCCTTTGTAGAATAACTACCATTGTACACGGGGCAGGCACTCTGTCCCGTTATTACTTACGATTATAGCGTATACATGTATAATACGTATGTTTAGGAGCAATTTTAATGCGTCGTATGATTTTCATCCCAGTTCTCGTAGTTCTTGCGCTTCTTGCTATTGCTGGAGGTGTAAGCTATTACTTCTACAATAACTATACCTATTACCAGACTGATGATGCTCAGGTGACAGGCAGTATTGTTTCCGTGAGTACACCTATGAGCGGTCAACTATCTGCCTATACCGCAAAAGTTGGGCAAACGGTTACAGCAGGGCAAGTTATTGGCACAATTACGTCGCCAACGTCTACAAGTGCAACAGGCACAACTTCAACCCCTAAGACGATGGATATTACCAGCCCTATTAATGGTACAATTGTACAAGCAACGGCTGTGCAGGGGCAAAGCGTGAATCCAGGTCTCACGGTTGCGCAGGTAACAGACCTCAGCAATCTTACCATTACGGCGTATGTCGATGAGAATACCATTAACAATGTATCGCAGGGACAGAAAGTCGATGTCAAGATCGACGCGTATAGTGATACAACCTACACAGGTCACGTTCAGCAGATCGTTCAGGCAACGGCTGGTTCGTTCTCGCTCTTGCCGACTCAGGACAACGCTAGTGGCAACTTTACAAAAGTCGGGCAACGTGTTCCTGTTATCATTTCCCTAGATGGAAGCGGTGGTAAGGATATCATTCCAGGCATGAGTGCAACAGCAGTCATCCATATCCACTAGCCGTATATCAGTGGATAGGAAGCATCTATCCACTGCTCTAATGAAAGGAGTATTGCATGAATACACTCATTATTGGTGGTTTATTCGCGGTTGCGCTACTTGCTATTGTTGGGCTTGTCTTCTTACTTAGAAGTGAACCACAGACGCCAAAAAAGGCATCTGTTACAAAAGTAGACAATGAGCCATTGAGAGTTAGCGAAACTGCACAAATTGCAACTGGAGGTCTACCAACGCAACCCAGTTTGCCATCTCCAAAAGAGGAAACCGTTGTACAGCAGACGGTTCCGACACAGCAAAGTGTGCAACGCTTTCCAGTGGCAAACGGACAGTTTCACAAGTTGTCTGTTGAACTACACGCGCTGCAGACACAAGCTCAGGAGATCGAGCACCGCTTGAGCAGCCTCACCGGAATGATCGAGCGTATTGAGAACGATCAAAGCCACTATGTCAACGTCGATGAGGTCGTGCCTCATCCAACCGAGCCTATATCCGCGAACTAGTTGGCAAGTAAATATAGCATGCATAAAGAGAGAAGAGGAAAATATACAGATGGTATTTTCCTCTTCTCTCTTTATGCATAACTTTTTAACGGTCTACAAGCGAACGCGTAAGCGTAATAATAGCTACGAATATTTGATAAATTTCCAGCGCATTTTCACCTGTAACTTTTACGGTACGTGCTGAGACTCGCTCGACACTTCGTATCCACAATGCCATTTCTGCCATGTCCGCCACAAGAAAGGTAATTTCTACGGTGATAGGCAAAGTAAACTGGGGAGGTCTCATGGACGCTATATTGTGAGCAGCACGAACTGCTCCCGCGCGCAACATCTCACATGCGACGGTTGGGTGGATATGGGAAGCAGCGAAACGTCCTTTCGATTCTTTGACAACTACCTTTTCAGCATCGGGAGCAACAAAATGTACCTCTTCTGCGGTGACAGCATCGCCACTCACAAAAATAATTGGTACATTATAATGTGCCGCTACAAGCGCATTCAAACCGGATTCACCAACGATCTCACCGTTGACACGAACCTCCCAGATTGCGCCTGGGTTGTATGTATGAGAAAGAACAGCATGTTCAGCACCAATTGATCCATGATAGCTCACGAAGCATACACCATCGAAACTCGCATCTAAGCCTTCCATCATATACAGAGATTTATGCTTGCCAGTGATAAGTGTGGCTCGTCCTGCAAGGTCTTGTGGATGCAGGTTGCGCATGTAGTGGTGCGAGTCATTTACAACAAACTCGGTTGCACCACCCTCTATTGCTCCCTCGATCACGGCATTCACTTCATTTGTCAGCAAACGTCGCCCTTGCTCGTACTCGACGTTGCCCTCGATGATTTGCTCCCACGCAACAATACCGCTTGTTCCCTCGAAGTCTGTAGAAAGAAGTAGTTTCATAGCTGCTATCCTTCTCATTCATGGAGGCACTCTCAGTCGTTCAGGTTTGAGTATCCAGGGCCACCTGCGGCATGACAGATTTCGATACTTGCTTGATGCCCTGTTCGCTCTGAATACTGCTGCTCGACAGCGTGCCGCAATGCCTCTAAAGCTGAATTATGGACAAGATTGATGGTGCAACCACCAAAGCCTCCACCCATCATACGTCCTCCTAAGACTCCTGGCACGCTGTGCGCAATATCTACCAAGGCATCAAGTTCTTTGGAGCTTACTTCGTACTCGTCACGTAAACCGGCGTGACCTTGCCAGAGAATAGGCCCGATTGCTTCTACATTTCCTGTCTTTAGTAAATCAGCAACCTGTAGTACACGAGCATTCTCAGCAATAACATACCCTGCACGTTTCCGTAACACCTCTGGCAAGTCCTGCTTATAGATATCGAACTGCTCCTGAGAAATATCGCGCAACGCTGTAATCCGCTGCCCCTCCCCCCCTGGCTCATGCGTGATAATCAACTCACGCAATAAGGCTACGGCCTCCTCACATTGTTGGCGTCGCTCATTGTAGCCAGAGTTGGCAAGCTCACGTCGTGTACCAGTGTCGAGTACTACTAGCGAAAGATCGGCTTCATCAAAAGGCAGATAATGATATTCCAAAGAACGGCAATCAATCAAAACGGCTTTCCCCGGTTGACCCAAACATGAAGCAGCCTGATCGAGGATGCCACTACGTAAACCAGAAGCAATATGTTCGGCACGTTGACAGAGTGCGGCAACATTCATTGGTGTCATCGTCGCGCCCTCCGCACCAATCGTAAAACGTCCCTCCGACAACAAGGCAAAGAACTGCACAGTTGCTACCTCTAGCGCGGCAGAAGAACTCATCCCACCACCAAGTGGTACATCTCCACTTAGTACAGCATCAAACCCTGCTAATGGAAGCGATGCTGTGGCGAGTTCAGCAGCAATACCCAGTACATACCGTGCCCAATTAGGGAGTTTACGTAGCTCCTGATCAAAGTTTTCGGGCAATCCTTCTATCGAAAACTGCGCGTACTCTTCAAACTGCATTGACCACAAGCGCACAACACTATCATTGCGCCGACGACCTGCAAGTGCCGCTACACGGTCTACAGCAATAGGAAGTACAAATCCCTCGTTGTAGTCAGTGTGCTCACCAATCAAATTGACGCGCCCCGGTGCCCATGCAATCCCTAAGGGTCCAGCATATTCGATAGCACCCATAAAGGCTATAGGAAATTTCTCCGCTGCCACTAGTGCTGGTTGAGGAAATGTCATCGTTGCCCTCCCTCTCTTTTTGCAATCGCCTCGCGCAACTCCTGCGCTTTTTGTGCTGGCGAAGAATCGTTCGTCCACAAACCCCAAATCGACTCGGACGATGCAGCAAATTTCAATTTTCCAGGTGCGCGTCCAATCGCAAGTATTTCTACATGCAGATGAAAACGTTCGTCGGCAAGCTGATGTATGCCTAATAGATAGGGCATTGGTGCCATTGCACCATCGAATAAAGCATTGTAGCCGTGCACTACCTGTAACAGAAGAGCCGCAAGGTTGCGTAATTCATCATCTTGCATGGTTGCAAGATTAGCGATATGGCGTCGTGAATATAGATGCGTTTCATAGGGATAGTGTACATAGGGAGGTAGAAACGCTTGCCAATGTTCGTTTGCTGCTACCTGTTGTGGACCATCGCCTAACTCATTTCTAACGCGACAGAATGGGCAACCACGTCCCGCAAGGTCATCCTGCACAACTGTTTCCATCTCGCGCTCTAGTGTTGGTGGAATAACAGAAACGCCAAAAGTTTGTCCATGCGGATGATGTTGTGTTTGCCCAATTGCCTCACCATTGTTCTCAAAGATCATCACAGTGGGATAGCGCGATGCAAGGTCACGATAGAGGTCGCGCCACATTCGCGTCACAGCATACACCTCATCTACCGTCAACTGTGGAAAGGTACGGTTGTGGTCACGATTATAAATCACCACATACGCCTCACCGACAGGTGGTACTAATGGTGGAAAGTCGTTAGGGTGGAGCCATACTTGCGTTTCCGGCCCAACTTTTCCCTCAGTAATATCTGCGCAAAAAGGGCAAGCATTCGTTCCTTCGCGACGACTCATACGGTGTGGTGCATTCACCAAATATTGTCGTAAAATAGGATTCCATATCAGTGGTGTTGTTTGTTCGGTACTCATGTTCTCTCCTACGACGTATGTTCTTGTGTTTGACTACCCATCAAAACACAGCGTCCCTGCCGCGCGAATGATGTTAGTAGCTTCCCTTTATCCGCCACATGCTCATCACCTGTGTACATCCATTCATCCCATGTATTTTTATCTGTAAAGAGCGCCCACGCAACAGGAGCGATGGTCAATCTCACAACACGCATAATCTCTAGCGCATGTTCAAAACCTGGCTCTAGATTATCGAGAGTCGGCAAATCTACACCGGTGAGTGCCTCGAAGGTACGAACCGTTTGCACATTGCCATTGACGATCTCACAAACACAACTAAACACAACACGCTCTTCCTGCTGCTCATTCTCAGCGCCAGACCATACACCTGCAATTAGTGTACAATGTGCAGGTAATGAGTTGAGCAATGCCACAATTTGTGCTTTATTCCAACCATGCCACACATGGGCATCATCGCGTTCAAGTAGTAGCGCAATCGAAAGAATTGGGCGCACGGCTTGCCATGATGGAGCATCTGCATTGACGACTTGAAGTTCTTCTGCTAGCACACACGTCTCCTCACTACTGTTTGTTTTTCCTATTTATCATACATTACAGCATTGCCTCATGGTATACTACATACATAGATATCCTCGTTTCAGTGCTTCAGAAGATACCCAAAGAGGCTGTAGGATGACAGATACATCTATTTTCTCGCTCGCTCTCGGCGTTCTAGGAACCGTTGGCATTATAGCTCTTCTTACACTTACAGGTATAATTCTCTATTTCTATCGCGGGAGTCGCATGGGAAGTTTTCGCTGGCATCTACGTAATACGCGTCTGAAACAACTTTCAGCACTTTCCTGTATGTTTTTCTTTGCAATGGCGGCAAGCTATGGTGTGATTCATGAGGCATGGGCGATACTCTATATTATCTTCGCATTCAAAACTGGTACATGGTGGCTACGATGCGCTGTAAGTCAAAGAGCACAGTGAAATGCAGCATACCTCACTTATTGAAAATATTGTAACCCAACTTACACTTGTACGAGGTGTACAAGCTATTGTCCTCGGCGGCTCATACGCATCCGAAATGTATCTTCCAGACTCAGATATAGACATCGCCATTTACTACAGCGAGGCGCAACCTCTTGATACAGAACATATACGCGTAATAGCCACAAACATAAATGACACTTCAAATCCGGTAGTAACAGATTTAGGAGGATGGGGACGTTGGGTCAACGGTGGAGCTTGGCTTACCATTGGAGGACAGAGGGTAGATTTCCTGTATCGGAACAGCGATTTCGTGGTAAGCACACTTGATAACTGTGCTAACGGAATATTTGAAATTGACTATTTACAACAACCTCCTTACGGCTTCTACAGTTACATGTATTGTGCGGAAACACAAATATGTAAGCCGCTTTATGACCCAGAGAATATGATTTCAATGCTTAAGGCAAAAGTTGCTATATATCCTCAAGCACTGAAACAAGCCGTAATCCAGCGCAATCTCTGGTCAGCAACTTTTAGTTTAGAAAATGGGCAAAAAGCCGCTAAGCGAGGTGATGTTTACTTTACTACAGGATGTATAACACGGGCGATAAGTATGCTCATTCAAGTGCTATACGCGCTCAACGAAACATATTTTTTGAGTGAGAAGAATTTAGCCAAACAGATAAACACATTCAAAGTACTTCCAGATAGTTTTTCCAATCGTGTAGAGACTATTTTGAGTAATGTAGGAAGTGATGCGGACGAGTTGACACGATCTATTAGCTCTACCTGGTCTCTGTTACATGAACTACAGGCATTATCCTAGCAAAAATTCAGTTTTATAGCCTTTTTCGTAGTAGCCAACTTATGCGAAATGCGCTATAATTAGGGCCAAGCTACCACTAGAGAACGTTAGGACGACAAGCGATAGTGGTATAAATTGAAAATAAGGAAGGTACATAATCGTGCCGTGGTGTAGATTTTTTATTCCAAAGATTGCCGCGCCCCATGTTAAGCCAGAAGATGTAGATTTAAACGATCATGTCATGTACGCAAAATGTATTAAGGGGCATGTACTGAGAAGTGCCGATGATTGGATTCTCTGTGAAAACTTGCCTGCCCCTGACGCAAAGTGTTGGCAAGAAGGTGGCGATACCGTATTTTCACTAATGACGCGTAAGCGCAACGAGGAAAAAGAAGCGAATCTGTCATCAAGTAACGGAAAGCAACAGGAGACGTCAAGGACTGTTCCATCAAAATCGAGTACGTCATAGATGAGCATTCCCTCTTTCTCTGCATCTTCTGCTTCTCAGTCTGAATACATCGAGCATGTTCACGTTGCTTTACTACAGTGGTATGCTGCTGAGAAACGTACTCTGCCTTGGCGAGAGATCAGTGACCCCTATGCAATTCTTGTGTCAGAGATCATGCTACAACAAACGCAGGTTGACCGTGTATTGCCCAAATACTTCCAATTTCTGACAGCATTTCCCACATTGGACGCTCTTGCAGCTGCTCCCACTGCAGATGTTATCTCTGTTTGGGTGCCACTTGGTTATAATATGCGAGCGGTGCGCCTGCAAGCAATCGCACGTCAGGTTATCGCGGAGTATCATGGACGTATTCCTGACACAATTGAGGAATTGCTCACACTGAAAGGAGTTGGTCGCTATACCGCAGGAGCTATCGCGTGCTTCGCCTATCACAAACAGGTTGCAACGGTTGATACGAATATTCGGCGCGTTTTGCACCGCATTTTCTTTGGCCTTGAGCATCCTGAGCCTAAACTGAATGATGCACAGATGCTTATACACGCTGAGCGTGTGCTGCCAAAGGGAGAAGCGTACAACTGGAATCAAGCGTTAATGGACCTTGGAGCAACCATTTGTACGAGTAATAATCCGCGTTGTGGGCAGTGTCCCTTACAAGAAACATGTCAGGCATATGTTGAGATGAGCCAGCATAGCCTCTTTCCTTCGGGGACGGTTCTACGTCAACTGCGCAAAGTGGCAGAGAAAAAGCCGACTTATCAAAGCCAACCATTTACAAGTAGTAATCGCTATTTCCGTGGGCGTATCGTCAATTTACTAAGTTCTGTACCTGCTCCACAACGACTTACGCTGAACGAGTTAGGACCTCAGCTGAAACCTGATTTCAGTGATGACGATTTGACGTGGTTACAACAGATTGTGCATGGCCTTGTGAAAGATGGTCTGCTCAATCTGACAAATGATGGTGTGCGATTACCCTAATACATCTTTGGCGACTATGCTATACAAATGGAATAGATATATTTTGGGTTTTTGTCTTTATGGAGGAATCAAACAATGCAACTTACTAGTCTGAACGATATTACTACCAAGTATAGACACATCTTTCTTTCGCCCCACCTTGATGATGTTGTTTACTCCTGTGGTGGTACGCTCGGCGTCCAACTAAGCAGTGGTATACGACCATTAGTGATTACCGTTTTCGCCGGCATTCCAGCAGTAAACACACAACTCAGTTCCCTTGCTGCACAAATTCATCAAGAGATGGGGATTAGTGCCAGCCAAGGCGTGGGAGCCGCAGTAGAGACTCGTCGTAAAGAAGATGCCGCCGCACTTGATTATCTACAGGTTGACTACCTCTGGCTCGACTACCCAGAAGCTATTTATCGTGGCTCTCCTGCCTACTATACGACGAAAGAACAGTTGATAGGCGGCGACGTAAACAATGCAGACCTTACCATAGATCATCAGTTGGCTCAAGATTTGGTTGCTCTTGCAGAACGGCTTCCCGACGCTGCATGGTATGCTCCTTTAGGAATTGGGCGTCACGTTGACCATCAAATTGTTTCCTCTGCCGCAGACAGATTAGTACAGCGTGGCACAAAGGTTTATCTCTATGAAGAGTTTCCCTATGTGCTTAAAGCTGGGGCACGTGAGGAACGAATACAGGAGCTAGGAGAGGCGTTGGAACCTGCGTTAGTTGAGGTATCCGAGATGCTTCCCTATCGTTTAGAGGCCGCAGAGATGTATACATCGCAGATTGGTCCAAACTTTGGCGATGCAGCAACAATGCATAAAGCGATAGATACGTATACACATAATATCCGACCAGTTGAAACCATTCGTCTCGAACGTTACTGGACCGCATAGTCGATAGTCATTATATATGTAATAGAAGCATGTAGGGACCGATTTATCACGTCCTCCTTAAAAAGAGGACGTGATAAATCGGTCCCTACAAGAATTCTCGTAGGTTGTGGGAAGTGAGGAAGATGTGGTAACGGGAATAGAAGGCTCTACGCTTGGACGCTATGAACTACGTCGTAGGGTGGCACTAGGTGGTATGTCTGAGGTCTATTTAGGCTATGATCGCCGAGTACGGCGTAAGGTCGCGGTAAAGGTTCTCTATGGCAGCAGTGAACCGTTTGTACGTCGCTTTGAGCGTGAGGCACTCGCGGTCGGCACACTCTCGCATGACAATATTCTTGCCCTCTACGATTTTGGTGAACAACGCCCCTGGTATTATCTCGTTATGCCCTATGTTGAAGGCGGCACATTGCGTGACTACCTCTTACGGCGCGAACGGCTTACCTTAGAAGAGGCGGGCAGTTTTCTTAATCAGATTGCTTCCGCATTGCAGTATGCACACGATCATGGTGTTGTGCATCGAGATGTGAAGCCTTCAAATATCCTCTTGCGTCTTGATGGTCATGCCTACCTTGTAGACTTTGGACTTGCAAAAGCGAAGATGGAAGCAGAGTCTTTGACTCATGCAGGAGCGATGGTTGGCACACCTGAGTATATGGCACCAGAACAATCTAATGGTCTTCATGACTACCGGAGCGATATCTACTCGTTAGGCGTCGTGTTGTATCAAATGCTTACTGGACGTGTTCCATTCACGGCAGAGTCGCCTGTCGCTATTTCCTTAAAACATATTCAGACACAACCACCACCACCACGTCAACTCAATGCTGATATTCCACAAGCTATTGAAGATGTCATTCTCAAAGCATTAGAGAAAGATCCCAATGAACGTTATCAGGAAGCGCGTATTCTCTCGGCTGCCTATAAGAAAGCCTTACAACAAGAACATGCGAATAAACTATTTGATGACGAGTTATCTGATACAGATGTAGAGGAGCATGCAGATACTCCAGCGAAATTGTCGCGCGATACACATATTCTTTCAGCACAAGAATTATTAGACACGGATGAAAAAGTTCCTCTTTTTCCACTCAAGCAGGCTCCATCCCCTCTTCCGTCACTGGTCGATGTACACTGGCGTAAAACACATCTGCGTCCTGCACTTGTGGCATTATTCTGTCTTCTTATACTATCAGTGCTTGTTTTTGCGAGTATGGGACAGCAAACAGCTGCTACGACACCGTTAAAACGAAAGCATGTCATACAAACCTCAACACCTCGACACACTACCACGGCGACTGTGGTAAGCACAGTAGACACTCAAGCTACACTAGCAGCACAGGCTCGGGTGCAAGCTACGGCAGGAATTACAGCTTCGCTTGGTGCAGGAAACGTTCTTTATAGCGATGATATGACTATCCGTGGCGGTGGATGGATAGACGATGGCTTCCAATGTTTCTTCTCACCACAGGGCTATCATGTCTATGCATCCTCAACACAGGTACAACATACAGTCGCGTGGTGTTACTCTAACCAACATATTTTTTCAAATGTTGTTATCACAGCTCAAGCCCAGTTATTACAAGGTGATATTTATGGCATTGTCTTTCGATTGAGACCCGATAGTAGAGCTTTCTACGTCTTAGAGATTAGTAGTCAGGGATACTATCGCTTTGTAAGAGCTTTAGGCAGTGATCCACTTAACTGGCTCGTACTCATCGACTGGACCTATTCCAATGCTATTATCAGCGGCTATGGACAAACAAATACATTTCTTGTTGTCGCAGCAGGAAACTTATTCCGTTTCTATATGAATAAGCAATTGCTTGTTACTACTTTTGCTGACGATGCCTATACTTCTGGTTTCATTGGTTTTCTAGTGGGTGGGGATAGTGCAGGAGGAACGGAAGCTGTTTTTAGCAACGTATGGGTTTTTCAAAAGTGATTGAAAGTGGAAACAATTTCAGTATTTCGTTTGTTGTAATAGGATGGGATTAGGACATCTTTTTAGAGAGGTTGTTTTGCATGAGTTTTGATACTACCATTTCACCATTGTTTCCACGTACTACCAACCCTACACATATTGTCTACCTCGCCCTTGGCTCGAACCTGGGAGATCGGCGTGGCAACCTTGCGGCGGCGTTACAGCGGCTACGTGAGAAAGTAGAACTTCATACCATCTCATCCGTTTATGAAACAGAACCTGTGGGCTATCTCGATCAGCCACGTTTTCTTAATATGGTCTGTTGTGGAAAAACAGAGCTTTCCGCACAAAAGCTCTTAAAAGAAGTAAAGTCAATCGAGACCCTTATCGGCAGGCAACCATCCTTCCGCAATGGACCTCGACCAATAGATATTGATATCTTGCTATACGATGATGTACAAATTGAAGAAGAGACACTCACTATTCCACATCCACGGATGCACGAACGAGCATTTGTCCTTGTACCACTCACGGAAATTTCACCAAATGTGATTGACCCTATTAGTGGAAGAACTGCTCAAGAATTAGCGGACGCGCTCCCGCATGATGGAGTGAAAATACTTGCTCCAAATTTACGCATTGCCCTTGATCGAGATATTCAAAATAGCTCTCCCTCGATTCATGTTCGTCTTGGACGTGCGGGGGTAGTTGGCGTAAAAAAGGCATTGTTACTTGGTGAAGGAAATCGTCAACAGTGGTCTGAAGCCAGCTTCGATCTGTATGCAGACCTTGATACAAAGCGAGCAGGCGTACATATGTCACGCTTCAGCGACGTACTTGAGGAAGTTCTCGAAGAGAAGGCGAATATAAGCTGGCCCAAGATAGAGCTACTTGCTGAAGCAGTTGCACAGGCAATTGTGGAACGTCAGGTTGTCGCCCGTGCAGAGGTTCACATTCGAACAGCATTACCACTCCAAAAGTGGACGCCAGTTTCTGGACGCCGTACGCAGGAAGTTTATGGACTACTTGCACAGGCAGTTGCTACACGCTACGGTAGTCGTCGCTTACTTGGCGTTGAGGTAGAAGGCATGGTTGCATGTCCTTGTGCACAAGATATGGTCCATTCGTTCACGCGTATGCGTCTACAAGAGGAAGGCTTTCAATCCGACACTATCGAGAAAATGCTGAGTGTTACACCACTAGCAACACACAACCAGCGTGGTCGTGCTACGCTTCTTATTGGAACTGAGCAAGACATTGAGGCAAGCGAGCTGGTAGCACTTGTTGAAAATGCGATGAGTTCTGAGAACTATGCATTACTGAAACGTCCAGACGAACTCTATATTGTGAATAAAGCACACGCTAATCCACGTTTTGTAGAAGATGTAGTACGTGAAGTTCTCAATGGCGTTGTAGATAACTATACAAGTCTGCCCGATAATACATTTGTTTGGGTTCATCAACGTAACGAAGAGACGATTCATAAGTATGACGTTGATGCGGAAGGCTGGGGAACACTTGGCGAACTACGTTCAGAGTTGGTACAAAGAATCGACGTGGCACACCATACGTCCAAAGAAGAATGGTTAGGAGCTATTGAGGAAGTCGCCTAGCTCTACCAAACTAAGCAGAGGAAAGAAGACAAGGACCGTCACTTTCCTGGTATCCTCTTAACAAGTTTGCGATGTCATGTTATAATGCTTACTAACCAACTGAAGCCGGACAGTTCTATAAAACAAAGCTTGCACACAGCAAATGATGTGCTATTAAGGGAGTTTTCGTGGAGGGAATTCAGCTAGAGCCTGCACAACTAGCCAAGGCAGCCGTAGATATTGCGTCTGATAAAAAAGCATCCGATATTCTTATGCTTGATATTAGCGAGATCTCAACGATAGCCGATTACTTTGTCATTTGCACAGGTAACAACGCACGCCAAATTCAAGCTATCGGCGATGCGCTTAATGATGACTTAAAAAAACAGGGCGCACGCTTGCTCTATCGAGAGGGCGGTCCCGACACGGGCTGGGTGCTTCTCGATTATGGAGATATTATTGTCCATGTTTTTGCACCGAAGGAACGAGAGTACTATCGGCTTGAACGTCTTTGGAGTGAAGCAAAAACTGTAGTCTATCTACAATAGTAAAAGAGAAAAGGTGACAATGATGACATTTTTTCGGAACAAGATGTTTCTTGAGGGTATTGCACTTGGCGGCATCTGCGGCATTGCCATTGGCACAATTATTGCGTTCACCCTCGGAGAAAGTAGTATTGAAGCGATACGTCATATCGTAAGTGATCGGTTTCCTCGCAAGAATACTGTTCCTTTCAAGTATCTTTCGCAGTAATGTTCTTGTCATTCTATGTGCTGCAATAGTTTTCCTGCCCAAACTGTTGACAGCACTAAAGAATGAAGCTATCATGCGATAGTAGTTGCACACTACAAAAATTTGTATAAGGGGGGCGGGCATGTGCGGTTTCTTACTCTTACAAGCATTCTTCTCCTGCTCACACTAGTTCTCACTCCATCATTTGTTTCAGCAGCAACAACAAAGCACGGCTGTGCGTCAGTAACTCCTCCTGCCGTTTCAGGGACGCTTGTGCAACCACCGGCTTCACATGGTATACTTTTCATCAATGAAGCTCTGCTCACGCCACGTTCTACATGGAACTGCTCAGAAGTTGGAACCTATACAGCTACAAATGATACATGGATAGAAATTTATAACGCACAAGATCAACCTTTTGATCTTTACTCCGTGCGTACAAGCATTGATGGCGGACCTAACACCAATCCCTTCTATTTGCCCTTCGGTTCAGCCATTCCTCCTTATGGTTTTCTTGTTGTTTTTCCACGCCTCGACTCAAATTTTCTAGCGACCGAAACATCAACATGGCGACTTCTCATTGAAGGCATACCAGTAGACGAGGTTTCTATTCCGTTGTTGGGTGAAGATCAAGCCTATGCTCGTGTCCCTGATGGTAGCCCAACATGGGTTGTTACAAGCAAACCAACAATTGATGCTAATAATATGTCATCGGTGTTACCACCAAAGCCTACCAGGACAAAAGTCGAAGCGACAGCTACTGCTCGTGCACTATCGGGACACGCTAAAGGCAGTGGAAGTAATCATGGAAAAACAAGTAGTAGTAGTGCTAGCACATATGGCAACCAGAGTGATACCAGTACAAAGAATAAGCAACAGCAAGCCAATGGAGTACAACCTACCTGGAATTCTCTTCAACATCCTGCTGAAACAACTACTACCCCATCTACAGCCACACCTTCAAGTAACACTATGTTACAGGTGAGTAACAACGATCTAGATGTTTCACATAAAATTCTTCTCACTTTGCTTGTCATAGCACTCGCTGCTACACTCTTCTGGTGCTGGCGGCTCTTTCGACCATCCTAATACCTAACATGACAAAATACATGCAAGAATGATATGATTTAGCTAGTTCAAACAGCATAATTGTGTACTATAGAAGCTAATAGAGACGCCAAACGTTTAAGAGCGGAAGGTCTATGTGAGGATTGTGAGTACCGAAAACTTAGTTCTTGTCACGGCACACCCTGAATTTATGCAGGCAGCCATAGCCGAGCTAAAACAACTAGATACACAGCTAAAAATTATAGAAGAGCTGACCGATAGTATAACTCTATGTGATGTCACAAACACTCATGCACTACAACAGAGAGCAGCAAAAGAACATCTTGTTTTTGTGCGCCACCTTGCACCCGCACAAAAAACGGTCTATCTCACAAATACAGAGCAAGATTTGGTGGAGCTTGCCACGGAAATTGCAGATTTACCAACATTCTCACAGCTAGAAAGGGGTACTCAATTCGCTGTACAAACTCGCTTCGTGCAGACTGACAAAAGCTTTGGTGAAAGGCCATTTAGTAGCGGTCACTTGAACCAAGAACTGGCTGCCGCATTCGCAGAAGAAACGGGAGCAGTTGAGAACGTTAAGAAGCCACAGGTTGTTGTCTCTATCCTTTGCACCATGTACCAAGGATATGTTGGTATATCTACAGGAGAAGAGAACCTGAGTGCATGGCCTGGGGGCACAAGACACTTTGCTCAAACTCCTGAGCAAATCAGTAGAGCAGAATTTAAGCTACTTGAAGCCCTGGAATACTTCGATATTTCACTTACAGCAGGAGAGCACGTGCTTGATCTTGGAGCAGCACCAGGAGGCTGGACACGCCTGCTACTCGATGCTGGTATGGATGTTGTCGCGGTTGACCCTGCGAATCTTGATTCCAGGCTGAGCAAAAGAGAAGGTTTGGAACACTACCGAGGTTATGCCGAGGACTATATCGAAGAGACTATAAGAAGCAGGAGAACATTTGATGTTATAGTCAACGATATGCGTATGGATGCACGTGAAGCTGCTCGTGGTCTCTCCTATGCAGCTCGCTGTCTAAAAAAAGATGGGTTTATCATTAGCGTGTTTAAGCTACCTCATGCGACACCCACAATAAACCCACTACTCACGCTCAAGGATGCGCTTAACATTATGAATAAAGCATATGGAGTTGTGCAAGCGCACCAATTGTTTCATAACCGTCAAGAAGTGACGGTTGTCGCGGCTCAGCCACTTTCAAGAAGGTAGATGAGAAGGGCAACTTCTGTGTATGAGGTGTTACTTCATACACAGAAGTTGCCCTTCTCCCATCTCTAAAAAGCGTGTTGTTTAGCCACCGAAGCCAATGATATCGGTTCCACCTTGTACAACAAAACCAGAACCATTTTTACCATCGTCTGCTGTATTATAGTACTCTGGACGCTCAGCGACGAACGTTCCTCCATTATTCAGTGTTTGTACCGTCATCGAGATGGCGTTCGCGGTAAGACTGCTACCTGGATGAAAGTACTTGACTGAATCCGCCGTGATGTCTTCCGTTTGTCGTCCATTCGCAGGAACATTCACTTGAACAATGGCAGTGTGTCCATCACTGTTTGTCATTGTCACTACGACGGTCTCCGCTGTTGAGTTAGGATTTTGCAGAGTTAACCACTCGTTATAGCCAGGATGTGTATAGCCTTCCGCAAAGCTGTATGAACTTTTCGAGATTGGTCCGATTAGACCTAAAACGTCTGTTCCTCCACTTGCAGTGATTGTAGGCATACTAGTCACGCTATGATGATAGGTGAAGAACATTTCACGCTGCACGATCAATGCTGTTGTAGACTTTACCTCGGCTGAAACTTCTGGTGTACCGCCAAAGGTGTTATTCTGGTTGACATCCCAGATAACTTGACTCTGAGCACCCACAGTTACGGTGAAGGTTTTGTTCACTCCACCCACCTGCGATTTTAAAGTTACATTCGCCGTTGCGCTGGTCGAGCCAGGGTTAGAGATCGTTAAGAACTCCTGCGTTGTTGATCCCGTAAAGCCCTCAGCAAAAAACCAATCAGTAGCAGCGGCTGGAGCACCTACCACATCATATGCGCCAGAGGCACCTTTGCTTTCATGCATAAAGTAGGTTGGTCGTTCCACCATCACCGAAGAGGTTGAGGTGACAACCGCCAATGAATGTGCTGGCAATGCGGGCGAATGAATTGCTCCAGGCGCAAGTGTTCCGCGTCCACCCGCAGGCACAGTTGTATTTTGAGTCCCAACTACTCTTCCACCTGCATAGTAGGTTGCCGTAACTGTTGCGCTTGCACCACCCGGCGGGTTGAGTATGGTCAGGTATGAAATGTGACTGGCATCGGAAGCAACATCGGCGAAGGCGAAACTTGTCCCCAACTCGGTCTGCGTCGCTCCTGTTACATCTGTGCCACTACTGATACCGTGATAGTTTGTAAAGTACATAGGCCGCTCGACCATCACACCTGCACAAGTTGACGCAGAGTTCATTGTAACTACACTTGCAACATTATCTGCGGTTGTATTTGGGTCGTATACATTCAGGTCCTGATTGACCGATTCAGTATGTCGGCTTTTAGGACCTACAGTTACATTCGTCATGGTCTTGGTCTGCTGAGGTGCGCTACTGCTATCACCCACGGTGTAGTAATATGTGATATCAACACCACAAGTAACTGCGCCAGGATTGTCGATAGTAAGATATTCACGGAAACCTTTTCCAATGCGTCCCTCTGCGAAGTACCACTTCTGAGCAACAGGGCCAGCAGGAGTTGTGGTTGGCGCGGTTGGCGTGGCAGTTGGCGTAGTTGAGAGTGTGCCAGGAGGTAACTTGTCGAGTACGAAACCATGCTGCTCAGACACCCATACATTGTTGTTGCTGTCCACTACAAGTCCATCGTGTGGATGAGGACTTGGATCAGAATTATTCACAAGACTTATTACTGTATATGTGCCAGTTGTTGGGTCTATATAACCAACGCGACCAGTCAACGAATCGTCAAACCAGACTAGACCGTTACCGTCAATAGCGATACCAGAAGTATGTGTTCCACAAGGTGTTGGCGTAGCACTCGGCGTTCCTTGCGGGCAAATACCCACAGAAACATTATACTCGACATCTTGTCCTGATGTAGTGTATTCACCAACATATCCATTAAAGCCTTCAGTAAACCAGATATTACCTTGGCTATCAGAAGTAAGAAGATGCGGCCCTTTGTTAGTAATAGTGTGCTCACTAATTGCGCCATTCGCAAGTGTGCCGTTCGTAGTCGGAGTAAAACTGCCAAGTTGACCAGAATTTCCCTGATTGTTCTCAGCAAACCAGATATTACCATTTGGAGCGACAGTAATACCATAAGGATTAGCATTTGTTGTAGGAATAGCGTTCTCTACGAATGTATGTGTAGTGATGTTAAAGAAACCGATGTGACTTGTACCATACTCCGTGAACCAGATGTTTCCACCCTTGAATACTAGATCATAGGGAGTTGCACTGGATGTTGGTGCCGTATATTCCGTCCACGTATTGCTTCCTGGCACGAGTTCGCCAAGAGCATTATGCGTCGGATCTGTAAACCAGACGTTTCCTTGCCCATCTAAAGCAAGAAAAACAGGATTGTAAACCGATGATGCCTGAAAGTCATTCACTCTTGTGTCATCTGCAAGATTGTACTCTCCGATAGCACCTGTAGGCGGTGTAGTACACGTGGGTGAAGAATCACATCCAGGTTCAGCAACCCATATATGTCCTGCTGAATTGTCGATTGCAAGCCCCCAGGGATTTGAATTGGTGGTAGTACGTGTGATACTTGATGCATGCACATTCGTCTGATGAACGATGGTCCATGATCCAAATACTAGAATGCCCAGGATAACACATGATGCTAGCCCGAGGCGTACAATCCTCTCTACTCTGAATTGTGATTGTACTTTGTTTTCAAAGTTACGTAGTTCCATACTATAGCATTCCACTCCATTGGACAACCTATATGGTCGTCCCGACCCTTTCAACATCAAAGAAACAAATCGCCCTTACGCTATATTGATAATTACCAACATGTGTAGTCACATTTTTATGACATCATGCATAGAGGCTTATATACAAGAAATTAAACGTTGTTACATTATTTCTTGTATGTATTACAACGTGATAAGCGAACATATATAACTACGAAAACATTCTGAGCCAATATTCCTAGTTATTGAGGTTGATCTATCCTTCAAGTTAGTAAACTAAACAAAAAAACAGATAACATGCAACTATATTTATAGATTGCATGCTATCTGTTTTTTTGTCAGCGATATGACGTGTCTGAACGTTGCCTGAAGAGAAATAGACTACCT
>CAZZVE010000075.1:0-22172 GCA_964657325.1 uncultured Ktedonobacterales bacterium | reverse complement strand
GCTATTTGATGCTTCATGTTCATGTGTCAAATGAACTTTGACGAAGCACTATGGGTCTAATTCTATTACACTCTGGTAGCGATTGACCACGCTTGCGGGATTGATGAGACGTTACACCATTCCTTTCAACATGGTTGATTGCCACGAGGATGTAATAGAATTGACCCCTACATTCGACGTATCCACATTATTTTGTTACATCACATAATTGGTACCCACAGCCGTCACCGACTAGCACAATCCGTTGTACCATAACAGTGAAACAGTTCACAATTTGAAAGGACTCAATATATGACTCAGGAAACTACAACGACTACCGCACTATACCGCTCAATTCACGCTCAACCTTCAGCTATACGTGAGCTATTAGTAGATTGGGATACGCCGACACAGGCAGCACAGCAATTAAACTCACGGGAGCGTATTCTCATTGCGGGAATTGGCACAAGTTATCATGCAGCACTTATTGGTGAGTATCTATTTCGCCTTGCTGGAGTCGATGCATGGGCGGTTCGCTCTTATGATTTTGTGACATATCCGCGCCCACTGCGCTCAGACGACGGAGTGATTGTTATCAGTCATCGTGGCAGCAAGGTTCATGGAGTGGGAGCCGTACAACGCGCAAAGCAGGCGGGTGTTTTGACGGTGGGCATCACTGGCAAAGGTTCACAGATGCGCGATGTGGATGTCATGCTAGAAACCGTCGGGCAAGAGGTGTCGTCAGCCCATTCTATAAGTTTTACAGGTACGTTAACACGTCTCGCACAGATAGCCGCACGTCTCGCCGCATTACGTGGCAACACACAGGTTGCACAGCAGATTGAGCAAGGTTTAGCAGTCGTACCAACCTTTATAGAACAGGTCTTTCTGCATGAGAATACACTACGACAAGTGGCACAAGACGTTGTAACACACCAACGCCGAGTCTTTATTGTAGGCGCGGGACCAAATGCGGCAATAGCACCAGAGGGTGCACTTAAAGCAAAGGAAGCAGCGTACATCACTACCGAAGGCTTAGAATTAGAGCAGGCTATTCACGGTCCATTCGTTGGCTTTGAAGCCAGCGATCTCGTCGTTATTGTGAGCGTTAAGGGTCCAGCACAACCAAGAATAGCAGACTTTTTACACGCACTACACGAGATTGGAACGCACGTATTGCTACTCGGCACCGTACCTCCTGATGATAGCAATTTGTTTACACGAGAGAGTTGGACGAATGTTGAACTACATACCGATATGGTAGAGGAACTAACGCCACTCGTTACAGTAGTGCCGTTACAGCTGATCGCGGATTTTCTCGCATCGGCTCGTGGAGTGAACGCAGATGTGTTTAGAGCGGACCAATCGGCATACAAGCAAGCAAGTTCGAGGTTTAGCCTATGACATCCCAGGACTTTGCTACGTCTATGAATGATTTATCATTGTTTTCGTGCTATACTTGAGGTAGCAGACCTGGCAAAGTTCTGATGCTCCGTTGCTCACAGACAAAGAAGGAGTCCTGCATGACTGGCCCTTTCGGTATTCCTCAGATCACGAGCTACCTCACCCAAATGTGTTTAAAGCTGGCACACGTAGACTACGAACGCGAGATCGTGGAGCTTGCGTTTCACGGCAGTCATGGACAGTGGCGCATGATCGTTGGTTTTCAGCAACAAGGAGAGGCGCGAAAGCTGATGCTGATCGCGCCTCATATTGGAACTGTGACAACGAAACGACGATTAGAATGTCTCGAAGCGTTGATGGCTGTTAACTATCGTATTGCCGTCGGCAAGTTTGGTATTGATCTCGACGATGGCGAGGTACGCTTGGAAGAGGCCATTCCACTAGGATTAGACTCCATTACGTTTGAGCAATTCCAACTCGCGTTTGGAGCACTCATGCAAACGGTAGCAATGTATCATAGTCTCCTACCCCGTATCGTCTATGGCAACCTTTCCGTGATAGAAGCTCTCACCGTATGTGAGCAAGAGTTTGTATTGCAAACAGATGGTGAGAAACACGCCCAGACAGAGCCGCTTGTCGATACTTCGCAGGAGATACCCACTGAGCGAACACAAAAAGATATTGATCTCAACGACGTACTGGCAGAAGTGACACGCATCTTTGAGGACAACAAGGATTAACTACATTGCAGGGAGACCGCAAGGGTCTCCCCTACATGTTCACGGCACTCTATGTGTAGGGGAAACCCTTGCGGTCTCCCTGTTCTCCCAACACACAATTCAGATTATAGGCTTACTTTGAGAGTAGTGACCATTTTGCTTGGCGCGCTTGTGCGATTCGTCATCAGTTGTGCTTTCAAACTCCTCGTCGTCCGGCACAACATCGACAACCTTCGTCGTAGTAGGCTTCAACAGAACCCAAGCATTGCGCGCCTGTTTCTCGGCCTTCTTTTGCCTGATATAGCGTTGCATTAGCTCGATCACTGCCCATAGAATAATGAGCACTGCAACGACAAGACCGAGAAACATTGCTAACGTTGGGTTCATAACTGCGTCTTTCTTTTTTATAGTACAAGTAACACCATTCGGAACTTTGATTGTATCGTTTCGTCCTGAAAAGCGTCAAGCAAGCTAGCCCGCAGTGATTGTGCCATTAGCGTTAACGAGAAAGGCTACAGGTTTTAGCGGAGTCATTGCCGGTCCTTGTAGAACTGCTGCCTTGTTTAGAGGATCAAAGACGGCACCGTGGGCCGGACAGACGAGCGTATGCGTCATGGGATCGTAGTTGACCTCAACGCCTTCATGAGTACAAGCGCGTTCATATGCAGCGAAATGTCCATTCGGTAAGTGAATGAGTAAGCCAGCTTTACCATCTGCTGGATTAATGATATCCATAGCAGTATTCGCGGCAAGAGTGGTAGCGCCCAATACCTTGCCAGTAGGTGCTGTTCCCGTATTCCCAGGATTGGTACCGCCTTTTGGTGTGCCAGTATTCCCAGGATTGGTACCGCCTTTGGGCGTCCCCGTATTGCCTGTTGATTGTTGTTGCCCTGTAGCAGTTGTACTTCCTTGGGCGTTGTGCGTATTAAGCGTGGTTACAAGGTGAGCAAGATTCATCTTACCCGCAATCAATGCGCCTGCCGCGACAACACTTCCGGCAGCAAGAGTTGCAATAACACGCCTTCTTCCTACATTGCGTGGTCGTTTCGCAGGCCGAACGCGCATCACAGTATCAGATGATGGCACTTGCTTATTTTGTTCCATCGACCTTTTCTGGTCCTGATTTGATATTCTTAACGGAGTCTCTTGCATCCTTGCCTGCGGTACAGAGGCAAAAGAAGGTCCCTGCACCCACCATGAAGGCGTGTTCATTGAATCGTCACTAACCATTGGTTCCATTGGTAGGGCTTGAGCAGACTGCGCTGGTTGTACTTCCTGTCTGTATTGTGCAGATTGTGTTGGTGCGTGTGCAACCGTGTTAGTTTGAACCGGTTGTTGTAAGAAACTGGTAGATGGAAGAGATGCGGCGGTAGGTCGTACTCCAGACGGCGTTGGTGCTATGTGTTGCGAAGGCTGGACTGCCGACATACGCCCAGTGATAACCGGTGGCATAATTTGCCAACCATCTGGTGTTGTATGAAGAGGTTTAGCAGGAACAGCTGGCATTGGCGCACTATTGGTACTAGCCGAGGGGCGGAACGCAAGAAGCTTACTACTCACAACGGGGGGTGTTAATTGCCAGCCACCAATAGAAACTTCTTCCTCTGGTATATTTTTTAGATCATATGCCGACTTCGGCTCGTCCAACAGGAATGCTGTCTCGTTACTTTGCGCGCTCGAAGGTCGATTGACAATGCCTTTACACACTTGCGCGAAGGCTTCAACCAGTTCGCTAACACGTTGAAAACGCTGACTCGGATCGCGTGCAAGAGCATGATTTATGACAAGTTCCATCGAAATAGGAATATCAGGACTAAGCTTGTGCAAAGACGGCAAGGGACGCTGCAAATGCTGCATAGCGGTATCCAGAGGTGATGTACCTGTGAATGGTGGCTTGCCACTAAGCATTTCAAATAGCATGATGCCCAACGCGTAAATATCAGAGCGTGGGTCAATCGGCTGTCCCTGCACAACCTCCGGCGCGATATAGGTAGATGCATACAAAAATGTATCCGCGATACTTAAGAGAGACGAATATGGCTGGTCGTTTTGCTCAATACCACGCATTTGTAGTATGTGTACCAAGCCAAAGCCAGCAACAAGGAGATTTTGGTCATGACTCGGCAAGATGTTGGCAGGCTTCAATGTTCCATGCACAATACCTTTGCGATGAGCATACTCTAGTCCAGCTGCGACCTGTTCCAGAACTTCAAGAGCATAGGTGGGAGTGCAACGCCCCTGCCGCTTCAAAATATCAGCAAGAGAGCCGTTGGTCATATAGGGCGTGATAAGATAGGGATAGCCAAATTGCTCACCGTATTCGTGAATGGGCAAGAGGTTACGATGGCTGAGCGAGGTCAAAGCTGCCGCTTCTCTTGTGAAACGTTGCGTGAAACGGGTTCGCGTTTCAGCAGAAAAACGTTCAGGAATAATAAAGGTTGTCAGGGCAGCAGCCGAGGTTTGGCTTGGGTGTTGAGCCAGATAGACTGCGCTCAAACGTCCACGTCCTAGCAGGCTTTTTATAGTGTAGTGACCTACGGTTTGTCCTACGAGTTGATCGGTTGATACAGTTTGCATGAAGGCTCCCCCACAGAGTGTACTATAGAACTTACATTGTGATTTTACATACTGTATCAATGTAGGTCAATGTGACACGCCAAAAGTAGGACTTGTGGCTTTTTGTAGACGGAATAAACGTTGAAAAAAGCGAAATCGGGATATACACAGTGTTCAATAGGAAATCTGTAGGGACCGATGTATCACGTCCTTGTTGACAAGCGAAACGTAAGAGGACGCGATACATCGGTCCCTACGAGCGTTTCATACTGTGAATAGCTCGTAAGATACGTTCGGGTGTCAGAGGGAGTTGACGAATGCGGTAGCCCAAAGCGTCTGCTACCGCATTTGCTATCGCAGGAGCAACCCCGCTTTGCGCTACCTCTACTACTGATTTCGCTCCAAAGATGCCTGTTGAGGCTGTCTCGTCTTGTAGCAAGTAGGTTTGCATCTCAGGCATCTCCGCCGCATTATAGATGTGGTAATCGCTTAATGTTGTTGTCAGCACTTGACCTTGCGCATCGCAGAGAACTTCCTCGCTTACGCCAAGTCCTAACCCCTGTACCACGCTACCCTGCACTTGAGCTTCAGCGAGTGAGGGATGAATGACGCGTCCAGCATCGATGGCTGTAACTACCTTTACAACACGTAGTGCTCCTGTTTCCGTATCAACCTCTACCTCCACGCCTTGTACGGCATAGACAGTAGGTGGGTGTACTTCTTTCCATGCTGCACTGGCAATGATTTGTTTGCCCTCATTTGAAATCAGGTATGCTGCGACCTGAGCAATAGTAAGTGTTTGGCCATTCAGTGGTGAGGGTGTAATTGTTCCTTCATCTATTTTTAAAGTTTCTGGCATTACATTGAGCAAACGTCCAGCAACGATGAGCACTTGTCGTCGCACCAACTCTGCTGTACGACGAAGGGCCGCACCAGCATTGTAGAGTGTAGAGGCCGCATTAGTCGTTGTAGCAAATGGAATGGTGTCTGTTCCAGAGGTATGTAAAAGTATCTCGTCTACCGATACACTTAGCACCTCGGCGGCGATTTGCGCAAGCATCGTCTTCATAGTGGAGTCAGCGGCACTCACGAAGACATCAAACGAACCATCTTCATTAAGCTTTACAATAGCTCCACTGCTCTCGGCATTACTAAGTGCACAATCATAACGCGTGAGAGCAACTCCCACACCACGATGCAGTCGGCTATTCCATGTCTGTCCACGCTTGCTATCCCATTGTAGCTTTGTCTCAACAAGCTGCATACATTCTGGTACACGACTTTCTGTACTAGTCTGTATTCCAGTTGACCCCCAATTTTTGCGTCTCAGTGCGATAGCGTCCATCCCAACTCGCTTAGCAATCTCATCCATGTGTGATTCGAGAGCGTACATCTCAACATTAGCAGCAGGCATATTGCTTGCTGGTGGATGATTTGTATAGAGAACCTCTGTCACAAAGCGTGTATGGGCGGAGGAATACAGTTCCAGCACATTTGCACTTGTAGGCATATACATCCCATATGCACCCGTGCTCGCGAGCACAATCATCTGGTTTGCAACAAGCGTACCATCGCGCATTACGCCCGTTTTCATACGGACAATATGTTGTGGGTAAGCACCGCTCTCGCGCAATTCCTCGGCACGCGAGTAGACCAGTCGAACAGGTCGTCGCGTTGCCTGTGTTAATAACGCACAAACATCTTCAAGCACAATAGATTGCTGCGTCGCCGCTCCCCCACCAAGCGCGGGTTGCTCGACACGAATGCGATGAAGAGCAAGACCAAGTATAGAGGCCAGCACACGTCGTACCCGATGTGGCTGATCCGCATTGCAGGACACAACAAGATAGTCGTCTTCGTCAAAGTAAGTAATGACACTACGTGTTTCAAGTGCAGCCTGTCGTGTCATTGGCAGACTATATTCACCCTCTATCACTACGTCTGATTCCGCGAATCCACGCTCCACATCACCCGTCTCAATACGTGTGCGAGCAGCAATATTGCGCTCGGCAGCATAGATATTGCGCGACTCGGACTCGGTATGAATCTGTACGCCCTTCGCTTCTAATGCCTGTCTTGGATCGAGCAGTATGGGCAAGACATCATATTCAACCTTAATACGCTCCAGAGCCTGCTGCGCGAGTTCGGGCGTCTCGGCAGCAACGGCGGCGACCCGATCACCAACATATCGCACAATATAATCAAGACTATAACGATCTTGTAGACTCGTCTCGCTCCCACTCGCGAAGGGTACACGTTGCACATCCTCATACGTCAACACCGCGTGAACGCCCGGCATTGCTCGCGCTTCAGATGCATCGATATTACGAATAACAGCATGAGCATGTTGACTGGTCAATATTTTACCGTAAAGCATACCCTTGATAGACAGATCATCGGTAAAGGTAGCGCGACCATTCATTATTTTTACCGCGTCAACAGGTTGAACAGCCTTCCCAACGACGGAGAATGAAGAGCTTCCTATTCCTGTGAAAGGGGTCATGGGTTGTATGGCACGTTGTTTTGCGGTGATGGCATTTGCTCCATCTAGCACAACAGCACGTTGCCTCCCTGTGATGCGTGCGCCATTCAAAACATTTCCGCTAAGGCTTCCGTATTCTGCGGGTACATCACCGCGTAAAACAGATGCTGCTCTTAGCACCGCTTGTACTGGTTTTTCATAGCCCATGCAGCGGCAAAGATTGCCAGAGAGAGCATCGCGCACATCATCTTCTGTCGGGTCAAGTGTTCGATGAAGCAGATCCGCTGCTGATAGCATCATCCCAGGAACGCAGAAGCCACATTGAACAGCTCCCGTCGCAATAAATGCTTGCTGAATTGGCTGTAACACATGTGTGGTATCTAGTCCCTCAACAGTTGTTAGCGTACAGCCGCCCGCCTGTGCAGCGAGCATAGTACAGCTCGTTTTGGGAACGCCATCGACCAGCACAGTACATGCACCACACTCGCCCGTTTCGCAACCCTGTTTGACACTTATATATCCATTGCGACGTAGCAATGTTATGAGTGACTCGTTGGGAGCCGCATCCAAACTTTCAACGACACCATTGACACGTAACTCAAGTTCCATGACTATCTGCTTTCCTTGCTTTTACCGCTTTGCGCCGCCAATAGTCCCTGATGACGCGCGAGATAGGTCGCCTCTTCAAGTACGCGCTGAGCAAGCTTGACACCACTGACACGACGATAGCCAGCACTTACGCGTGCATCTGTTGGCGGATGGAAATCAGCCATACCGCGCTGCAATGCAGTCGTTATACTTGCATTGTCGTCACTCGACTGTTCTTCAAGCGCATGCTCGATGGCGAGCATACGTATTGGCTCCATGTATACACCACCAAACGCAAGGCGCACACGTTTGTATGAATCACGTTCAAGCTCTACAAATGCGGCAACATTGAGCAAAGCTACATCTGTTGGTGTCCGTCCAACGCGCGCGAAAGCTGTACCGTAGATCGCGTTTATCGAAGGAAGTATCACCTCTACAATGAGTTCATTGGGATGCCGCTCGCTTATCACATCATCACAGGCAATGCGTCGTTCTTGCTTGCCTCTGTAGACCACGCCTGACAATGCTAGTCCTGGTCGCTCCATCGTGCCACCGCTAAGATTGACAGATGTTTTCGAGCTTGAACGCACCACAACCTGTGCTTCTAAAATAGAAAGCGCGGTCAAAATATCTGCCTGTGATGCGGCACCAGCAGCAAGTGTACCTCCGAGCGTAGCACTATTACGGATAAGGTGTGATGATGACGATGCCAGGGCAGTATGAGATAGCAAACCTGACGCAAAACGTTTGAGGAGAGGAGCATCCACAAGCGTTTGAAGTGGAGTCATAGCCCCAATATGAATGTCCTTCCGTGTATCCTCAGTGATGTACGAGAGACCTAATTCACGTAGGTCTACCACAGCTTCGATACTAGCATCGTCCTGACCTAAGAGATGAGTTCCACCCGCAAGTGGAACTGTTTTTACATCGAGACGTGCTAGTAGTTCTAATGCATCATCAATATGTTCAGCCCAATGATATTCAACAAGATTACGCAACATACAAATTATGGCCTTTGTAGCGGAAGCAGGGTAAACGTCTCTACATCAATCAACCCCTGATCCGTCAGTTTGAGTGATGGAATGACCGATAACGAAAGAAAACTCAATGTCATACATGGATGATCAAGGGTGCAACCTAGTTTGGCTGCTACCTCGTCCAGATGTCGCAATTGTTGTACGAGTTCATCAGCAGATAAAGGTGATACGAGTCCACCAAGTGGTAGTGGTACACGCGCCCGAACTTCTCCCTCTACGACACACACGAAGCCACCATTCATTTCTTGCAACGTCTGTGCGGCCTGTACGATATCGCTATCGTTCACACCCGCAATCACCAGATTATGAGCATCATGTGCGACACTCGATGCAATTGCACCCTTTGTAAGGCCAAAGCCTTGTACAAGTCCAAGTCCAACGCGTCCACTGGCATGATGCCGTTCAACCACGACCAACTTAAGCAGATCACGCTCTGGGTCTGCAACGATTTCACCGTCCTGAATAGGAGCCTCGACTTGTAGGTGCTGCGTTGTAATCTGCCCCTTCTGAATACCGATCACCTCGACAGGTCCAGCTTTGCCGACAATACGAAGATCCCGTTCCGTCATGGGAGCAATATGTACCGTCTTTGTCACCTCAACATCATGCATGGCAATATCGGTTTCTATTCCCATCACAGCCGCCGATGGAATATCAACCAGCAATTTGCCATCCTGAGCGACCAGCATACCATCTTTATAAACAGCATCAACTTTGAAGGTGCGTAAATCATCCAAGATAACGAGATCAGCGACAAATCCCGGTGCAATCGCTCCACGATGATATAAACGGAAATACTGTGCTGTGTTATAGGAAGCTAGCCGTATAGCTTCTACAGGGTCCAGCCCTAATTCGATAGCTCGTCGTACCATCGAGTCTATGTGTCCACGAGTGGTCAAATCGAGTGGATCACGATCATCTGTGACAAAGAAGACACGCGGCGGGTGCAACTCTTGTACCAGTGGCAGGAGTGCATCAAGATTTTGCGCCGCAGACCCCTCACGAATCATTAACCACATGCCTAAACGTAGGCGTTGTCGCGCCTCCTCAAGCGTTGTACATTCGTGATCGGACATGATGCCAGCAGCAGCGTAAGCGCAAAGGTCATGACCAACCAGACCAGGGGCATGTCCGTCAACAACCAGATTGCGTTGTAGCGTTGCTTCGATTTTTGCCAGGACCTGCTCATCTCCCTGCAACACGCCAGGCATGTTCATCATCTCAGCTAAGCCTAATACGCGTTCATCCTGCAAAAGAGGAAGCAAATCGTTAGCAGTCAGCACACGAAAGGGGCTTTCAAATGACGACGCTGGTACACAAGAAGAGAGTAATATATAAGTAGAAAGGGGAAGACCACGGCTCGACTCAAGGACATAACGAATGCCTTCAACACCCATCACGTTCGCAAACTCATGCGGATCAAGCATAACCGTCGTCACTCCACGGGGTGCGACCAGACGCGCGAACTCAGGAAGGACAAGCATAGTACTTTCAATATGCATATGCCCATCAATCAACCCTGGTGCGAGCCATCGTCCCTGCACATCGCGCTCCTCACGTCCTTGATAGCTTTGCGCATTACCGGTATTCCTCTCGCTGACTCCTACGATGAGACCATCCGCAACCGCGACATCTGCGAGATAGCATTCGCCAGTGCATACGTTAACCAGATTCGCGTTGCGTAGTACCAAATCAGCGGGCTGTTCGCCGCGCGCAATCCGTATGCGTCGCTTTAATTCGTCCATGCCATTATGCCTTCTCTAATATGAAATTTCTATGTCGCGCCATTGTTATGAAACGTTGTGTTACATAGTATCAGATTGTGTCAAAAGAGTCGAGTTTTACACCAATTCTGCTAGCTTGCGCGCTATTTTCAGTCATCGATATAGGAAAATATCTTTAAGAGACGCAAAGTGCTGATACAACGTATAATGAATATACATGAACGTACTTATAAGAATTTTAAGCACACTTCTGAATTACCACTATAGCAAAGAAGGGAACGATTCGCATGAGTAACATCGGTACAGCAGTAGCAAAGGTTGCGATGCTCGCGGGCGGCGCGGTTGTCGGCGCATTCCTCGCGCGTTTATGTGATGAATGGATTGCCTCACATTCACACACGCAGTCTGAGTACGATAAGACACGCTATTCACAGGGATTAGGAGCAGTGGTATTGCCACCAGTCGCCCCACCACAAGCACCGTTTCAGGCACCCAATCCAGAACAAGAGCAGTACAACGACTATAAGTAAGGGGACAGATAGACCATGACAACGGCAATGACAGCAAGTGAGCGCGTCCATGCAGCTTTGAAAGGTGAGCATGTTGACCGTGTTCCCTTCTGCTTCTGGCACCACTTTAAGCCGGAAGGGTCTGGCGAACGACTAGCAGCGTCTACAATGGAGTTCTTTCGACAGAAGTTCGATTTAGATATTGTAAAAATCATGCCTGATTTGCCCTACCCTATGCCTGATGAGCAACTTGTTGAGGCAGATCAGGTACGTATGTTGCCTAAACTGGGTCTTGATACGCCAATATTCGAGCAACAACTTGTGTGTATACGTACACTACGTGCTCAGCTTGGCCCCGACTATCCACTCATTATCACGCATTTTAGCCCATTGACACACCTCTTCTACATGATGGGCAAACAAAAGGCTATCGAAGAGTTGCGTAAACATCCTGCACCAGTTGAGGAAGGGTTAGGAACAATAGCCTCAAATTTGAGTCACCTGTTTAAAGCTTCTATCGAGGCTGGCGCGAGTGGCATCTTCTTTTCTAGTATGGGCGCGACCAATGCTGATCTGACACGTGACGAGTACACGCATTATGGACGCACTTATGACTTACAAGCTCTTGAAGGGGCAAAGGATGGCTGGCTCAACATTGTTCATGTTCATGCTGATCCAAGTCAAGAAGGTGATGAGATTTACTTCAATGATTTCCTCGACTATCCGGTCTCAACGCTAAGTTGGAGTGACCGCCTTACTGGTCCTAGTCTGAGCGAGGCATTCACTCTAACCGATAAATGTCTTATGGGCGGCCTCGCCGAACGCGGTCCACTTACACACGGGAGTGAGGCTGAGATCGACAACGAAATCATGGCAGCCGTGACGCAAACCAAAGGGCGACGCTTGATTCTCGCCAACGGTTGCTCCATTCCCGATGACAATCCCGAAGAGTGGCTCTATATCGCACGTCGGTTGGTAGATAATTTACGATAGTAACATTAGCTTGATGACGATGCACTGTGCGGATGATACATTTGTATCTGCATGGTGCATTTTGCGTCTTCGAGTCTTTATTGTAAGGAAAGAAAATATCGCGTATAGTTGAGGTGAATATGGCAAAGCGAGAGGATGTACACAAGGTAGACGTGAGCTTTAATGGATATGATGACCACCATAGGGACCACGTTTACGGCGTCCTCAGCACAATTCATTGCGCGAGATGCTCGTTCCATCTCTTCTCGTTGTACGTATAGCCAATAAATTGGCCTCGGACGCCGTAAACGTGGTCCCTACTCGTACCGCAACACTTCCAATGGGCGTACACGAGTTGCATTCCATGACACAAGCAATGCGACGAGCATGGTGACAAGTACTGTCACAGCGACGATAAGAGCGATGAGCCAGGGACCTACACTAATTTGCACCTGGAAAACAAATGTGCTCAATACCGTGATTGATCCCGCGACCAGCAGCATCGCCACCAATGAACCGAGCAAGCCAACAAGTCCATTCTCGATGAGCACGGTTGCCAGCACTGAACGACTGGTGTAACCAACAGACTTAAGAATACCAATTTCGCGTTGCCGTTCCAGCATCGCCAGTGCAACCGCATTGGCAATAATAATCAAGCCTGCAATCATTGCTAATGACGCAACCGTAGTGAGCAGAATGATGAGATTGTCAAGCACCTGATTGATGATCGCGTCGATATCAACCACGCTGAAAACGAGTGCGCTTGGTACGGCTGTATTGATATTGTGCTTAAACTCAGGCAACAGGTTGGGGTCAACTTTCAGTGAGTAGACTGCTAACGTCGATGACCCTCCCAATTGCGTCGCTACTTTCTCATCACAAAGAATCGAGGCAAAGGTAGGATTCTTTGTTGGATCGGAGTCATCATAGAAGCCAACAATGGTCAGCACTTTTGTCACAGCACCATCCGCGCTCTGCTCGATCACAGTGTTACCAACGTTCAAACGCAACGGAGCACCTTGCAGCGACGAGTTGACAAGAATATTATTTGTACCCGCATCAGATGAGTTCAGATTACGACCACTGTGTAGAGTAATTACAGGAATGTCATTTCCACCGTCTCGCAGTGTATACCCCTCAATGCTGGCAAGTTTGTTGACCGCATCCCTGGAATTTCCTTTTCCTTTTGGACTAGTCTCCTTCAATACAGTATTCAGGTCTTGCCCCTGAATAAAGAGTGGATAGACCTGACGCACCACCACGTTGGAGATAGTTTTGCTTGTATCAACGCCTTTTTGTTGTGCTATTTGGACCTGTATCGTCCCTTGTTGTTTTGGTTGTGTAGCAATAAAGACGTTGCGCGTGAAAAGGGTGTCAAGCGTGCTGGTGATGGTATCTTTGATGCCTTGACCCAGGACAAGGACAAGTCCAATCGCAAACACGCCGACAAAAAGCGCGGTGAGCGTTGTCGTGGTACGTAAACGTTGTCGTCCCATATTGCGATATGCTAGCATAACGGGTGTTTTCCAGGAGCGTGGCGTAAACATGACTACCCCATCAACCATCGTCGCGAAAAAGAATACAAGCGAGCCGCCCAACAAGACAAGACCCAATCCGCCCAAAACCGCTAATGCGTATACACCAAGCGTACTATTCCCAGCACGTGATGCATAATGATTTATAGCGTTTCCCAATAATCCAAGTAGACCAGAAACAAGCGCAGCAGCTACAATAGCTCCAAAAGCGGCAAGCAACCAGAGCAGGATGCGAGGTTGCGGCTTTTCGTAGACGGGTAACTTCGAGATCGCCAGCACGAGCAGACCAAGCCCTAGCGCCAATGCGAAGATGATGATAGCACCACCATAAACAGCAATAATTGCCGTTGTCACGCTGCCTAGAATACTCGCAGCCAACGCAACAAACAGAACGGATAGCAAGATAAGCAGTAAAACAGTAGTCGCGCGTGAGCTAGTTTCTGTAGCCTCACCATTGTCACGTAGCACCGCTAACGGTCGTATCTGGCTTGCTTGTACAATTGGCAATAAGCCAAAGATAAAGGCCGTTGCGAGACCAATGACAAAGCCTGAGCCAATCGTTGTTGAATCAAGAGTAATGGGCAGATGTAATGGGAAGGCATATTCCACAATGGCGCGCACAAGATAACTTGCCCCAATACCGGCAAGAGTGCCAACACAACCTCCTACAATGCCGAGCAATGCTGCCTCAAGACCAAAAAGACCATAGAGATCAATTCGTCGATAGCCTGTTGTCTTGAGCATAGCAATTTCAACCCGTCGCCTTCGCAGTAGCACCTGCATCGTGTTGATGATACCAATGCCACCAATAAAGAGTGCCAACAGACCAACAATACGCAGAAAGAGGCGTATTTGATCTACCTGGCTCTGTCTTCGTTGCAACAAGTCTTGAGCAGTAATAAGCGTTACAGTAGGAAAGTTCTGGCTAATCTGTGTTTGTACTGACTTCAGATTAGCGTCAGGGACAGTTGTGTAGATGGTCGTGAATTGTTCGGGAAGTCTAGAGCCATTTGGTCCAGGAACGGTGGCTAACGCATCCTGTGAAATGAGAATTTGTGGTCCCTGGAAAGCTCCTCCCTCTTGGAATTCAGCTACAATAACCACAGAAAGACTTCGGCCATCAGCGGTTTTCACCATATAACTGCTGCCAATATGTGCATGTAGTGTCTGAAAAATATGCATACTAACTGCAACATTGTTGCCATGTACGACCTGTTGAATTATCGTGCTTGAAGATGGCGCAATGATATCTGCCTGTCCTACCAGAGGAAAATTGTTTGAGATAGCCACAATAGTGAAGGTTTGTTCGTCGCCGGAGGATGCGGTAATCGTCCCGCCTGTGTTATATGACGTGGCGTAGTCTGTGATACTTCCATGTTGCTTCAGTTGATCAAAAAAGGGCAAGTCGCGCTGACGTAGTGGAGAGACGCCCGCATTAACGCGTAGATCACCACCATTCGCCTCCACAATGTTGCCCACTAATGCTGAATTGACGCTCAACCCTACAAGTTGCAATGCTACAATCGCCATCACACCTACCGCGACACAAAAAACAGCAAGTACTGTCCTCTGTCCACCGCGCACCAGTGAGCGCGTGGCATATGACCAATATAATCCAAGCCGCATAGATATCCTTCTTTAAAAAATGGGGGAAAGTTGTCAAAATATTTGGGAAAGTATTTTCACTCTCTATCATGTACGTTCCGATACAGAAAATGCTGCATCGCGCTTCCGTCTATGAGATGATGCAATTGGTTATACCGGATACACACAACGTCCATCAAATATATGTTACCTGCTTGATACGCGAATAAAAAGCTCTCTTACAATTGTTCTCTATAGTAGGATGTTGTTGCACAATCAAATTTTGCCTATGAGTGAACGCGAGAATGTGGATTGTAATGACCGATACTGCGCATTATCACATCCTTCTGGCATTTCGATTGCTAACAAGAACGTGATCAAGCGGTCCCTACAAACGTCTACTAGCTCACAGCATACCCTTCCTAAAATGTGTTATGCTATCTCAATAAGAACAAAAATAATCCGTATGACATAAATTTTCTACTTTGCATAAGGTTGATGTAACTGATGGATACCTCTATCCGTTTCTACAATACGAATAGCAGTGTACATTCTCCATTTGAGGAAGATCGTACACGTAAATTCACCGTTCCATTGCCAACGGATAAGGAAGGCAAGGTGTCTGAGACACGAGCAGATGAACGAGAGCATACAACCTCGTCGCCCGAAACTGTCACACGCGAGCATGCGCAAGAGACTGAGCAAGCTGTCGCGGTGGATATCGCTGACTTTGAAGCGATCTTTCTACGCTTCCAGACACCTATTACAAACTTCATTTATCATCTGATTGGTAATCGAGAACAAGCATATGATTTAGCACAAGATGTGTTTGTCAAAGCATACAAGGCATTATTGAATGGAACAGTGGTGCAACCAGGAGCACTCTCGGCATGGCTCTATCGCATAGCTACCAATACGACAACTGATACGTTACGACGTAGACGATTGATCTCATGGTTGCCGCTCTCGTTGTTTAACGAGGATCGAGGTATAGGAGCTGGCGTTCTGTCCGATTCGGGTGGCACCGCTGATGGCTTTACAAATACGAACGAAGAGAACCATAGCGAAAATCGCGTAGGCTCCGTAAGCGCGCTTTATGAGCGCAATGGCTATGATGGTGGACGCTTTGAAAACAGTGTTGCAGACAAAGAGATTGTCGAGCGTGTGATGAAGCAATTACAGCCTAAATACGCGGTCTGTCTTTGGCTCTATGAGAATGATGGCTTGTCTTGTGCTGAAATTGCTGATGTTCTCAATATTAGCTCCTCAGCAGTAAAAATGCGACTCATGCGAGCGCGGGAACGGTTTATTGGATTGTACAAAAAAGAGGTCGGTGAAGAGTGAACTGTAACCAAGCGCGGTCAATGCTGGCAGCATATCGTGAATTGAAACACGATCAGATCGATACAACAGAATTAGATGGGCATCTTGAGCAATGTGCGGCGTGTAGGCAGATTCTAGCACAGCAGAACGTTGTGGGTGAGCGTGTACGCCTTTTACCTACACTTGAACCAGCTCCCGATGCACACGGGAAACTCATGCACGCATTAGCGGCTGAGCACATGCATTTTCTACAACATTCATCTGACGCACATGCATCATCGGCTTCGGCTGTCCCAGATTTTCTCAAGCCTTATATGAATAAACAGATACAAGCTACCGAGAAAAACGCCGAAACGCTCAGAGCTTTTTCTACCGCTGATACTGGGCCGCTACCAGTTATTCCAATGAAGCGTAAAAAGCGTGTCATTCCAATGGGACAATTTGCTGTCCTTGGTTTGGCTGCCAGTTTCTTGATGCTCTTCTTGGTAGGGGGTCTTGTCTCACTTCTGGTCTTGGCAAATCACGGAGTCAATGGAACAAATTCAGTGGCGTCGTCAATCAAAAGTCCATCCTTAATTGCTCCTATAAGCTATACAGCTGCAACAGACTATTCCCACATCGCAAGTGCTGTTGCTACTCATGACCATATTTACTACTCGGCCTATGGTAGCGACGAAACGCAATGGATGATTGAGCAGGTCAATGGCACAACAAAGAATGCAACAAGTGTTCCGCTTTTGAAGACGAGCAGTCAGAGTCAGCTATTTGTGCTGGGAGCCTCTTCAGAATGGGTTGTCTGGTTACAACTTGATACTCCACAAAACAAAATTCAAAAGCATACAACAACATCTGCCTTCACGCGAACATGGAGTTTGAATGCACTTCCTCTCACATCATCGCAAGATACACAATTCGGAAATGTGGTGACATTACAGCATGGCATGTTCGATACAACAATGGTTCCTGACTGGATTCATACTCCTATTCAGGGTCTTTCATTTCTGCAACAAAATACGCTGCTTGTAACATCTCTTGATGCAAAGGGCAATGCACAACTTCTACGCTACCAGTTGTATAACAATTCAGAGACAACTTCCACGCTTATCGCAACAACGAATAATGGTCATATTCTTACATCGCCAACGGCAACTGATGACGGAATGCACATATTCTGGTCAGAGGAATGGTTTACGGACGACCAGCAACCGCACAGTATCATTTGGACACAACAAATGACAAAGCAGGTCGTTCGCCAAAACGGTGCGTGGCGTCCAAGCACAACAGTAGATAAATACATCTATAGTACGGATGATACGTCATTCCATCCACAGGTAATTAACGATACACTCTTTTTGCTCAGTACAAGCGATACAGTAACAGCAACACAAGGGACACCGAGCGCGACAAGTACTCCAACACTACAAGCAACAGCAAAGCCTGTGTCAACTGCACCTGTTACTCCACGCTTTACAGATATGTATACCTCGCAAATCGACGAGTCTATACATGGCATGGTTTTAGCTTTTCCGCTTGATGACTCGACAGCCCAGCCAATCACACTATCAAATGATAGTACTGCGGCAGCTCTACAAGCAGGGACACGGTTCCTTGTGTGGCAAAGTAGCACTGGCTATCAAATGTATGATGCCTTTGCGAAATCGTCAGTTGAGGTCAAAGATAGTACAAAGGATGCAACATTCCTGGCAGTAAATGGTGATTCCGCCGTATGGATCGCGGCAAGTCCTTCTTCGACAAAGAATACAACAGGAATTCAAACAGCAACATTTAACATGTTTAATTGGCCTGCTGCGTAACAATATAAACATACAAAAGGGATGAGTGATTGCAATCATTCATCCCTTTTGTATGTTTATATGCTCTCTTTTTTGTTATCTAACACATCAAGATGAATATTATGTAGTTTCTGCTCCATCGCTTGCATTTTTGTCACCAAGACGCTCATCTCTAGTTCTGACTTGACATCCACCTGGTAGTCGAGGTCTGCCTTAATACGATCTTTGGTTGATTGGCGATTCTGGCTAATTAGAACAAAAATAGAAAGGAAAATTGCTTCAAGTGAGACCGCCATCGTAAGAAACTGGAATGGATAGGGATCGAACTGAAAGCCCTTAGGGCCGAGGGTATTTATACTAATCCAGAGTACGAAAGCGACGAGGTTGATAAGTAGGAAGGGCATAGAGCCACTAAAATCGGCAATCACATCCGCGATACGCTGCCCTATTGAAAGATGTACCTCTTCAGCATCGTTTGGATTACGGCTGACGCGAGTACGCAGAATATCGTCTGTGTGCTTCAAACGCTGCCCAAGTTCTATCAACACATCAAGAGCGGCATCGGGACGCCGACGCAAGAAATTAAAGAAGTCGTCACGCTGTAGTTCGAGCGTCACCACTTCTTCCTCGGAAGTTGCGCTGGCTGAACGCGTTTCACCAGCCAGCATCGCCAATTCTCCAAAAAACTTTCCGGGACCAAGCACATCCAGTACAACTTTTTTGCCATCTGTATCTGTAAGCCATACTTCGACGTTACCACGTTCAATGATGTTGAATGCACAAGTAATGTCGCCAGCCGTCATGACTTGCTGCCCAGGTTGATACACTCTTTCTGTCATTATAGAGTAGACCTCAGCCCGCTCATTGTCATCCATGTTAGAAAAAAGTGGTATGCCCGCAAGAAGTTTTGTTGTTGCTAAGCTCATACTGATACATTCTCCTTTACTTCAGCACCCTAGCAATTTCGCAATCAGCATACGCTGAACCTCACTAGTGCCTTCACCGATTTCGTTGATCTTAACGCTACGGAAATAGCGCGAGACGGGGTACTCGTCCATAAAGCCATAGCCACCGTGTATTTGTACCGCTTGATTTGCCGCGCGATTCGCGGTTTCGGAGGCAAAGAGTTTCGCCATTGATGCCTCCCGTGTATAAGGCTTGCCTTGCATATGCAACCATGCTGCTTTGTAGTACATCAAACGCGCCAGTTCAATCTCAGTATCCATATCCGCTAGTTTGAACTGAATCGCCTGATTTTTGCTAATGGGTTGCCCAAACTGCTTGCGTTGCTTCGCATAGCTCAATGACTCATCAAGACATGCTTGCGCGAGACCAACAGAGAGTGCCGCGATAGCTACACGCCCTGCATCGAGTATTTGCATAAATTGCTTGAAACCATCGCCCCTATGCCCAAGAATATTTCCCTCTGGCACTACACAATCCTCAAAGGCAAGAGGGCGTGTATCTGACGCTTTCCACGCCATCTTTTTGTATGGCGTGCCGATCTCATAACCAGAGGTGCCTTTGGGCACGATGATATTAGTGATTTCGTTACGTCCATCGGGGCGTGTTCCTGTGATAGAGGTAATGGTGACGCCACCAGTCATATCGGTGCCTGCGTTAGTGATAAACGCCTTCGAGCCGTTGATATGCCAGTGTCCATCGCGTAAGACTGCGCGAGTTTGTGTTCCACCTGAGTCGGAGCCTGCTTCTGGTTCCGTGAGTCCAAACGCCCACAATTGCTTCCCACTTGCGAGCGGTGTCAGAAATTGCTCTTTTTGTGCCTCATTGCCAAAGAGGAAGAATGGTGATGCACCAAGTGATGTATGTGCCTCCATCGTAATACCAACCGAGACATCGCCACGCGAAATCTCTTCAATGGCGATACAATACGTCAAAAAGTCAGCATCCGCGCCACCATACTGCTCTGGAAACGGCAATCCTAATAGACCAAGTTCACCCATTTTGTGAATAAGGTCATAGGGAAACTGACTTGTTGCATCTATTTCTTCCGCGATAGGCTTAATTTCTTGTTCCGCAAACTCGTGACAAGTATCACGAATGGCTCTCTGCTCCTCGTTGAGTGAAAAATCCACTGGTGCTCTCTTTCTTTGTAATCATTCATCGGTCTGTGCATACAAACGAGATAGACACAAAATGTTCTGTGTTTGCTCTAATTCATTCCGCCTTTCCACGGTGGTCTTTCCGGCAAGGGCGGAATGAATTAGAGCAAACACAACAAAATACAACATATGTATCAGGCAGCCATTGATTGAAATCACATCATTTGTACTGCTTACTTATAATTATACGAGGAATAGACAGAAAATAGCCAAGAATTAGTTCTACTCACAATAATACACAAAGGCAGAACATAGATGCTCTGCCTTTGTGTATTATTGTGTTTTTTAAGATTAAGAAATTCTTTCGCTACTCTCTACACGTGCTCCAACGCCTTTACGAAGCATCGGAACCTTATCCAAAGCTTCCCAGGGGGCGTCTATATCAGTACGCCCAAAGTGACCGAAGGCTGCTGTGGGTTGGTAGATAGGCCGCCGCAGGTTCAACGCCTGGATGATTCCAGCAGGTCGCAGGTCAAAGTGTTCGTTGATGAGACGAATGATTTCATCATCGGAGACTTTGCCTGTACCAAAGGTTTCGACAAAGAGTGAGAGCGGACGCGCAACGCCAATAGCGTAAGAAACTTGTAGTTCGAGCCGATCAGCAAGACCAGCCGCAACAATATTCTTCGCAATGTGACGTGCTGCATAAGCTGCCGAGCGGTCCACCTTTGTCGGGTCTTTGCCGCTAAAGGCTCCACCACCATGACGCGCCATACCACCATAGGTATCAACAATAATTTTTCGTCCAGTCAGGCCAGCATCACCCATTGGACCACCCGTCACAAAGCGCCCCGTTGGATTTATGAAAATTTTGGTTGACGCATCCAACAACCCCTCAGGAATAACAGGCTTGATTACATGCTCCAATACATCAGCGTAAATCTGCTCTTGATCGACATAGCTTGCATGTTGTGTCGAGATCACCACAGTATCAACGTGTACAGGACGCCCATGCTCATATTGTACTGTCACTTGACTCTTGCCATCTGGACGTAGATACGCCAACGCGCCACTACCCATCCATGCTTTACGACGCTCAACCGAGAGTTGACGTGTGAGTTTGTGAGCAAGACTAATTGGCATAGGCATGTATTCAGGAGTTTCGTTACAGGCAAAACCAATCATCATACCTTGATCGCCTGCACCAATTTGCTCTAACTCATCGTCGCTCAAATGTTTGACACCGCCATCTTTCGCCTCTAATGAACGGCTAACACCCATGTCGATGTCGGGCGATTGCTTGCCAATTGAGGTGACGATACCACAGGTACGATAATCAAAGCCATACTCCGCGTTGACGTAGCCAACTTGCTCGATTGTCTTACGCACAATAGCTGGCATATCAACCCATGCCGAGGTCGTGATTTCACCTGCGACCAGTACAAGACCTGTTGTGGTAGCTGTTTCACAGGCTACACGTGCTAGAGGGTCCTGCGTGAGGATAGCATCGAGAATTGAATCTGAAATCTGATCACAAAGTTTGTCAGGATGACCTTCCGTAACTGACTCACTAGTGAAAAATGACTTGGGACTTTCCATAAAATTACTCAAAGGGTTATCTCCTTCTTTTTAAAATTCTGAGAGGAAGGAAGCGGGCATAAAAAAGCCCCTAAAGCGTAGGGGCATGGCGTGTTGCACATTCCCCTCATCTCGCGGAACGCATAGTGCGGTGTTCCGCCGGAATTGGCACCCTTCCTGCTTGGTAGCAGATGGGTTGCCGGGCTTCGTAGGGCCGTTTCCCTCCACCTCTCTGGATGAGAGCTATCTCATTGCTTATTCAGTTGTTGAATGCCTTCGCAATCTACTTGCTTAGTGTTGTCTCTATTTTACGGTATGAAAGGGAG